>JANMJQ010000031.1:0-15813 GCA_031371445.1 Akkermansiaceae bacterium | reverse complement strand
CCGAATGGAAGAAAACGCCGCCGCTAGTCCGCCTTGCCATGCCGCCAGCCGGGCAGAAGGAAGATCGAAATTCCCATACTCAGCAGGATTCCGATCACCGCCACATTGCCGAGGCTCACGAGCGCGTCGCTCGAGGAAAATACCAGCGAACCGAAGCCGATCACGTTTGACGCTCCGCAAAACAAGAGCGCCTTGCCGGTGCCTTGCCAAAGCTCTTTGAAATCGCCGCCGGTCCGCCGCAGGCTGAGGGTGACGTGGATGGCGTAGTCGATGCCGGTTCCTAACAGCAGTGGTGTCGCCATCAGGTTCACGAAGTTCCACGTCAGACCTGTTAGACTCATGATCGCAAGCAGCCACAGCGTGCTGACAAGCATCGCGAAGAGTGCCAGCCCCACATCAGTCGCACGGCGGAAAATGGCGATCATCATACCGACCAACAGCACGAACATCGGCACCAGCATTCGTGTCATGTCTTCGCGGACGAGTTTGGCGATTGCGGGTTTGAAAAGTTCCCACCCGCTCAACCAGATTCCACCACCCGCCAAGGGTTGTAGTTTTTCGTAACCCGTTCCCGCGGGGTCGACGTTCGCTGCGGGTTCGACCGATCCAAGGAGATAGCCGCCGCCGTTGGGTTTGCGCGAGAGGAACAGGCGCATGACTTCCAGCGCCGGGCCGGATTGCGGGAAGACCAATCCATTCTCCGCCGTCATCGTTGTCAGCGCATCGAGCACACCGCGGCCGAGGGCGGTTCCTTCTTCGGAGAATCCCGCCGCGTCGGCCTCGCTTGCCAGGCGCTGGCGATCCCTTGCCAGGGCCGCGAGGATCGGCCGGTTGAGAGCTTGCTGAGTCGCATCCGGCCACCAGCCGTGGGGCAGGGTTCCATGCGCGAGAACTCCGCTTGATTCGGCTGATGCGATCCGGTGCTCCGCTTCTGTTAGGCGGGTGAGCATTTCGGCATCGGATCCGGCTTCAACGACCATGCCCAAGGAGCGTGCGCTGAAGGTGGGGAAAGCCTTTTGCACGCGATCGAGTGTTGCCATCGCCGCGCTATGCCTGGGGCGCATGATATCGGAACTGAATTCCGCGCCGGGCATGCCATGGAACATCAGAACGGCCACCGACGCGAGCGACAGAATGCCGGTGATGAGCCATGACCGTTTGCCGCGTGCCAGCAGCTTGCCGCTGCCGCGCGCGGGTTGGCGATCGACTCCGAACTTCGCGACGAAGGGAAGATAGGCCACCAGCATCAGGACCGCCGCCGCGCTGAGGCCGATGGCGACGATGCTGCCAAGTTGTGCCATGCCCGGCAGGCCGCCGAGATTGAGCGCGAGAAATACGACGGTTGTAGTAAGAGCGCCAAACATCACCGGCTTGCCACTCGCCGCCATCAGGGCCTTGCGGTCATGGCCCGCGACCTTGGCTTCCTGGCAAATGACGAGCCCGTAGTCCACTGCAAGCCCGATCAGAATTTCCACCGAGCTCAGCGCCATGATGCTCAGTTCGCCATAGAGCCAGCCAGCCACACCGAGCGCGACCGCGAAGACCAGCACGAGGATACCTGTTAGACCCAGCAACAAGCTGAATCGCCTTTGCATCCACCAGAACAAGATGCCGATCAAACCGAGCGTGAGGCTGATCGATCCGCTCAAGTCGTTTTCCATCGCCACGCCGATTTCCGAGGAAAATGCCGGCTCGCCCGTGAAGCCGGCGCTGAGACCGTGACCGTCCGTGGTTTGCCATGAGTTCACGCAAGCGCGCACTTGCTTCAACCAGGCATCGGCTTCGCGGTAACCTTGGATCGGCTTCGGGGCATCGACGAACAACAGGTGCGTGCGGCCATCAGCACTCTCGAAGGCCTCACCCCCGGCGCTGGAATCCAATAGCGGTGCGATTGCCGGATGATGGAGAAAACCGAATGGGTCATGCGCGGCCATCACCATGTCGAGGCCTTCCATTGAAGAACCAGCTTTGGCCAGCGCGCGCTGCAAGGTTTTAGGCGACTCTCCGGGCGCGAGAGCCGCGACCTGCGCTTGAACGCCGTTGCTGTCGCCATTGAGCCACAGGTAGGCGACCAGGTTTGCGATGCCCACGGGTTCCTCGGCCCAACGCGGTTGCCAGCGCGCGTGCTTCGCCAAGCCCGCGGTCTCCAGTTTTTTTCCCAACGATTCCGCGGCATCCTTGAGCGTGCCGACATCGCTTTCCGACCCCCCGATCGCGATGATCAGTTCGTCGTTACGGGAAAATGCCTCGTGAAACGCTTTGAGCCCTTTCACTTCGGGCAATTCGCCGGGCAGCATCGAGAGGATGTCGGTATCGAAGCGCAGCCGCGTCAGTCCCAGCGATGCCAGCAGCACGGCGGCGGCAAGGATGACTGGAAGGGTCCAACGGCGCGGCATGCGCGGACTCAAGCGGGAATGGCGCCATCCGGCAATACGTCAAATAATCCTTGGTTCGGGCGGTAGGCTTCCTAGCGTGGCAGGGAAATATCTTTTCGCATGAGCACCATGGAACATCGGCCGAACACAACGCGAGTGGAATGCTTCAGCGATGGCGTGATGGCCATCGTCGTGACGCTGATGATCTTCGAATTTCTCTTCGTGACCGCCTATGGTGTCGCCACTGCGAGCGCCTGGCTGCCGCAAGGGCCCCGGGTGAGCCTGGCGCTTTACGTTCTCGTCCTCGTGCTCTCGTTCCTGCCGGACCGGGTCCACCTGGAGGATGAATCCGGAGACGCCTGATTATCGCTCGAGGTTGCCCCCGCCGCGATCCGGTGCCACGATGGTCCGAGCATGGCCCGACAATACACCCTTCAGCGCGAACCAAGCGAATGGAAAGCGCTATCGGAGCATGGGAAAATATGAAAATCCAAGGACCCGAATGAGTCGTTTTATATGGACCCTGAAGCGCAGACAGGAATGGGGGCAGTGGAGACCGCCCGCCGTATTTCACGCTCACCGGGAGTATGCGGAGGCGAGGCATGCATTGGCATGACGCGAATCGCCGTGTGGATGTTGGAAAGCGCCAGGCGCTCGGGCACTGGCGATCTCGATTTGCTCAAGGACTATCCCGGATTGAACGTTTATGACCTGGAGGCTGCGTGGGATTATGTGGAGAAGAATCCGGGGGAAATCGAACGGGCCATCCGCGGCAATCTAGAGGCGTAATGGCGGAACTGTATTCCAACGAAAACTGACGCGCTAGTCGCCCTGAGGCGCTCAAGAAAGAAAATCTTCCATTCCATCCCAGTTGCCGCATCGCCGATCCGGTGTCACGATGCCCCGAGCATGGCCCGACAATACACCCTTCAGCGCGCGCAGCCGCTTGCAAGTTCGGGCATCGACTACGTGGCCTCGCTCAATGCCGAGCAATACGAAGCGGTCTCGTCGCCGCCCGGGAAGGCGCTGGTGATCGCCGGTGCTGGATCGGGAAAAACGCGCACGCTGACTTATCGGGTCGCATGGCTGTTAGATCACGGCATCGACGCGCGCGAGGTCCTATTGCTGACCTTCACCAACAAGGCGGCCCGCGAAATGACTGACCGGGTCCGCGAACTGGTGCCGCATGACACATCGGCCTTGTGGGCGGGGACCTTTCATTCGATCGGCAGCCGCATCCTTCGGCGGCATGCGGAGGACATTGGCTTTACGAAATCGTTTTCCATCCTCGACCGCGATGACCAGAAATCGCTGCTGACGTCGGTCATCGCCAGTTGCGACATCGACACCAAGGCCCGCCGATTTCCGAAAGCCGATGTGCTGGCATCGATCTTCAGCCTCATGGAGAACACGGATGCGACCCTGCCGGAAATCATCGCGTCGCGTTATGATCATTTCTACGAATGGCTGGAGCAAATCGAGATGGTCCGTGCGGGTTACATCGCAAAGAAGGTGCAAACGAACTCGATGGATTTCGACGACCTGCTGGTGATGACCGTGCGTCTGTTAGAAGAACGGCCTGCTGTGCTGGATCTCTATCGCAAGCGTTTCCGGCATGTGCTGGTGGACGAGTATCAGGACACGAATGCCGTGCAGGGCCGCATGATCGATCTGCTGGTTGGCGAATCTAACAGCTTGATGGCCGTGGGTGACGACGCGCAATCGATCTACTCGTGGCGCGGTGCGGAGATGAAGCACATCCTTGGATTTCCCCAGCGCTATCCGGGCGCGAGGATGTTCACGATCGAAACCAATTACCGCAGCGTGCCAGAGATCCTTGAGCTCTCGAACGCGGCGATCCGCGCCAACAGCGGACGCTTTGAAAAGAACCTGCAGGCCTCGCGCGAAGGCCTCGGCGCGAAGCCAGCCTTGGTCGCCGTGGAAGACCCACGCAGCCAGGCCGCCTTTGTCGCGCAGCGGATGTTGGAGCTGCGGGAGGAGGGGATTCCACTCGAAGAAATGGCGGTCCTGTATCGCGCGCATTTTCAAAGCCTGGAAATCCAAATGGAACTCACCGTGCGCGGCATTCCATTCATGATCACCAGCGGCCTGCGCTTCTTCGAACAAGCGCATATCAAGGACGTCGCCGCATTCATGCGCTTCGTCGTCAATCGCCGCGACGAGGTCAGCTTCCTCCGGATGGTCAATCTCCTGCCGGGCTGCGGTCCGATCGCCGCCCAGCGTTTGTGGACTTCATGGTTGCGGAGCGGCTGGGCATCGAAGGATGAACCACCGCCGAAGTGGTCGGACTTGTTTCTAACATTCAAAGTGCCGAAGAAGGCCATCAAGCATTGGGAGCAGCTTTGCTATACTTTGGATGAGTTGAGTCCTGATGGTGTTTTCGCACGGCCGTCGGAAATGATTCATAGCATTCTTGAGGGAGTGTATGACGAGTATCTCAAGGCCAGCTTTGAAAATTCCGACAACCGCCGTGGCGACATCGAACAACTCTCGCAATACGGCGGTGGTTTCGACGACATCCTGGAATTCCTCGAGCAACTTTCGTTGATGAGTGCGGTGGATGGGGGACCCACCGGCGACAAATCAGAAGCCGATGATGAAAAGGTCACGCTCTCATCGATTCACCAGGCGAAGGGCTTGGAATGGAAAGTCGTGTTTCTCATCTGGCTGGTGGACGGCCAGTTTCCCAACGGCCGCATCCTCGAGGCCGATGACCTGCCGATGCTCGAAGAGGAACGCCGATTGTTCTATGTCGCATTGACCCGCGCGAAGGATGACCTTTACCTCACTTATCCGATGATGAATCCGAAGTCCTACAGCGGAGAAATCATCTGCCGGCCCTCGCGCTTTCTGGAGGATTTTCCGGAATCGCTGGTAGAGGAGTGGCAGGTGCGGGGTTCCGACGCCTGGAGCGATGATCCGTTTTAGTTAAGAGCAGGGACACTCTTGTCCCTTCTTCTGAAGCCGGAAAGAAACGACAGGAGTGTCGTTGCTCCTTAAATTTTCGACGCTCCCTTTGACCCTCGCGAAACGGCCCGAATTGTTAGAAATTGCGCTTTGATCAACGAACTTTAATAACTTGGATTTGCATTAAATCTGGCATTCCTGATATCAAAGAATCTGTAATTCGCTGGAAATAAGAGGTTTGTGAATTGGTCGAAATCGTGGCGCGCAGGTCCATTCGCTTATCTTGATCTCATGGATTGGGGAAATCACTGTTGCGCCCTCCCCCCATGAAAACTACGAAACTACTGGTTTGTGCGGTAGCTGTAGCTGCGGCCTTCGCTGCGGCACAGTCCCAAGGACAGACGATCAACACCACCCTGATCGACATCAGCCCTGGATTGAATGTGAACGGCTCCTTCAATGGCGGCGCCTACACGCTCACTTTCCCGGCTGGCGTGATGAACTTCTCCAACTTCGACGCCTTCTGCGTGCAGCCGCTCGAATCATTGAGCTACGGCGAGTCGTTGGTGTATGAGATCACCAGCCCGGTATCGCTAACACCCACGGCTTACAATTCGATCGCGCGCCTCGTTGGCGGCTATCTTGCATCGTCCCAAAACGATCAAAATGCCGCCGCCGTACAGTGGGCGATCTGGGAAATCACGAACGAAACGACGTCCCCGCCATCCTTGTTTGACGGCAATGTCCGCATCATCGGAGCGCCCGACGCTGCCACGGCCACCTTGGCCAACACCTATCTCGCCAACATCAACACCTACACGGCCGCCAACCTGACCTACCTCCGCAATGATGGTCGTCAGGACGTGGTGACATGGAACACGGTGCCAGAGCCTGCTTCGGTGGGCCTTGCGGCCTTGTCCGGGATGTTGCTGCTGGTTCGCCGCCGGCGATAACAGTCACTCGCGACCGGTTTTCGGTCCGATGGGTGGAAAGAAAAAGCGCGCGTTGGAATTCCCCCCGGATTTCACAACGCGCGCTTTTTTCTAAATCTCCGTGCGCTGAACCGCTTGGTTTGATTTCCCCCCGGAGATCAACTTTGCGGCCTGCGAGCCTCGAAAACTTTCATTCGTTGGCAGACTTAGCAGCCTCGGAACCCCGTTACAATGCCTGAAAATCAGGGGATTTAAAGCATTTTAAGGGTCCGGATCCGGCCACATAGTCCCGATTCCGGCCATTTTGGAGGGTCCGGCTTAGTCAAATGCCTTTAAGGAGTGATATCGCTTCGTCTGGTAGCGACTGGATGATCCTAGCCGTGGGGTCTAAAGGCATTGGGCCTACGCGGATGCACCGAGAACTGTCAGGGCGACATAGCCGATGAGCGAGAGTGACAATAAAACCCACCGCCACCATTCGACCTTGCGGTGGGAAACCTTGAAGTGTCCATCGGCATCCCACGACGTGATGCGTTTGTTGCCTAGCCGGGTGTAAGAGGTGATGTTTGTGACGAGGGATATCCTAAGGGTTATTCCAACAGGTCCCGCAGGCCGCCGAAGAAATTGGCCAGTTCTTCGGCGTCGGGTTCGGATGCGAGGATTTCCTCGTAGGTGGTGTGCGTGAGAAACTCGTCATCGAGTTCGCCAATGAATGAACTCGGCTGGCAGCCGGTTTGTTGACCCCATTTGATGCGTGTCGAGCAATAGGTCAGCGTCAACTGATCCTGCGCGCGCGTGATGCCGACATAGAGCAAGCGCCGTTCCTCGTCGCGGGTGCCTTCGACGATGCTGCGGCTATGCGGAAGAAAGCCTTCCTCAAGACCGACGAGATAAACGATCGGAAATTCCAAGCCCTTTGAAGCGTGCAGCGTGATGAGCGTCGCCCCTTGCTTTTTCTCCAAGTCGTCTTCCTCGCGATCGGCGGCAAGCGCGGTGTCGTCTAGAAAGGATTGCAGCTTCTTGCCCTTGGCCACGTGTTTTCGCAATGCGTCGATCACACTGTTCACGCCCTCGCCCCGCTGCTGGCGTTCGCTGTCGGTTTTGCAGGCACGTTCCACCCATGGCAGGTATTCGATTTCCTTGATCAGCCCTGATAGCACGTCGGCCGGATTTTCGTGACCGATTTCGATGCGGTTTTTCGCTCCGGCGATCAACGCGATGAACTCCTGGATGGCGTTCGAGGTTTTGGTGCCGATGCTGCCCGTGAAATTGGGATCGCACAGTGCCTGCCACACCGACTCGTGATGCTCGCGGCTCCAATCCGTCGCCAGCACCGCGGTCGCCTGGCCGATGCCGCGGTTCGGTGCGTTGAGGATTCGCAGCAGGGGAACATCCGCTTCGGGCGAGGCCAGCAATTGCGCGTAAGCGAGCACATCCCTGACTTCGCGCCGATCGTAAAAACTCTGCGCTCCGACCATGCGGTAGGGGATCTTTCGTTCGCGCAGTGCGAGCTCCAGTTTGCGGCTCTGGCCGTTGGTGCGGAACAACACCGCGAAGTCCTCCCATTGCCGGCCGCCACCTTTTTCACCCAGGATTTCCTCGGCGATGAATTCCGCTTCCTCGTCGTCGCCGGGCATCGCCACCAAACGCACAGGATCACCACCCGCTCGCGTGGCGCGCAGGACTTTTTCGCGGCGTCCGGTGTTGTGGCGGATCAGGCTGTTCGCAGTGTGGAGAACGGCATTCGTCGAGCGATAGTTCTCCTCAAGGCGGATGACTTTCGGGTTCGGGAAAAACGCTTCAAACTGCAGGATGTTCGCGACCTCCGCACCACGCCAACCGTAGATCGATTGATCGTCGTCACCCACCACGCAGACGTTGTACGGCGGTCCTACGAGTTGCTGTAGAAGCCGCATCTGAAGCGCGTTGGTGTCCTGGAATTCGTCAACAGTAACGCGCGTGAAGCGATCGCGGAACATCTGCCGGACATCGGCATGTTCACGCAGCACTTGTTCCGCGAGCAAGAGCAGATCGTCGAAGTCCACGGCGTTTTGCGCGCGCATTTCGTTTTGATACGCGACTCCGAGTTGTGCGAAAAAATCGTCCTCCAATTCCTCCGGACCGACTCCCTTGTTCTTTCCTTTTGAAATCGCCGAGAGCACCACGTCCGGCTTGATCTTTTCATCGCTGCCGCCCTTGCGGACCAGGAGTTGTTTCATCATGCCAACTTGGTCCGAGTACGAGCAGATCGAGAAATTCCGTTTGTAGCCGAGCTTCTCGATGCCACCGCGGAGGATGCGCACGCACAGCGAGTGGAAGGTGCACACGGTCATTTCCTCGGCGGCTTTTTTCGAGACCATGCCTGCGATTCGTTCGCGCATTTCACTGGCCGCCTTGTTGGTGAAGGTGACCGCAAGGATTTCCGATGGCGGCACGCGTTTTTCCAACATGTGCACGATGCGGCAGGTCACTGTCCGGGTTTTGCCCGTGCCCGCCCCGGCAAGCAGCATCACGGGGCCATCCAAGGCTCCCACGGCTTCGCGCTGCGCTTTGTTGAGGGAGTCGAACGAGAACGCGTTGGCCATCGGCGCGGCGAATCAAGACCGGTTGCGCCCGCATTGCAATAGCGCCGATGAAATTGCAGCAGATCGACTGTCTTTATCCCGGTAATTCGGGATCGCTCTCACGCAAGCGCATGTCGCCGCGGATGATTTTCACGGGCATTCCCACCTTCGTCACTTCATACAAGATGGGAGCAAAGGCCCGTGGCAAACGGATGCAACCATGCGAAGCGGCCTCGCCGGGACGCGGGATTTCGCCGGCGTGCATGCCGACGCCGTAGTTCGTCACGCGCATCCAGTAATGCATCGGCGCGCCGGTGTAATGCTCGCCGGGGGGCACCGGAGTGGTGGGAGTCGCATCGCCGTTGGTAACCTTGCCGCTTTCATCCGCGAGCCAACCGTAACGATTGGATTCCTTGAGGGGCAGCTTTTCGGAAATCTTGTATTCGCCGGTGGCCGTGCTGTGGCCTTCCTTGCCCGTCGAGACGTAAGACCAGCCGATTTTGCGATCGGCGCGATGGAAGGTTGCGATTTGGCGGGCTAGATTGATTTTCACGCTGACCTCGCCCGGACCCCCATCGTCCTCCCATTCATAAAGCACCGCGGTGGCTTTCTTGGGTGGCTGGGGATGCAATAGCCCGCAAGATGTCCCAAGCAGGGGCAGGGCGATGGCCATGCACAAGGACAGGCGTTTGAGCAGCGGTAAGTTCATGGCGTGGTGCCGTATATCTGTTAGATGGATCCGACAACCGAAATGTCACGGCGCAGGGCTCACTCATTCTGGATGTTCAACCGCGAATTGACGCGAATGAACACGAATAAGAGATAGTGGATAGTAGATCGCGGATCGGGGGATGGAAGACCGCTGGGCCAATCTGGCTCTGGTTTCTGGAATCTGGTCTCTCGGTTTTTCCCGATTCGCGTCTATTGGCGTCCATTCGCGGTTGGCATTCTCAATATGAGGTGTCCCTGTGTCACGGTGGGAGCGCGCTTGACCAATCCCACGGCGGGTTGTCCAATGCCCGTCCCTTCCCAGCAAACATGGAATGCCGCCGTGGCGGAATGGTAGACGCCACAGACTTAAAATCTGTTGACTTCACGGTCGTGCCGGTTCGAGTCCGGCCGGCGGCACCTTGCTGTGGTTCAGGATGTTAGGGGAAACATCCATTCCGGCAAAATACCGGTCTGGTTTTAATTTGCTGGGAATGTAATCTGACTTTGCCCAACTTCGATAAATTCCACTTTCAACCCCAATGTTCAAACCCATCACCACGCTTCGCATGCTCGTATTGGCTGGGATTCCCGTCCTTTGTATGGCCCAAACCCCTGACCCCGCAGCGGCGGTGCAAGCACCCCCGGACGTGGCCGCAGAAGTGGAGTGGAATGCCTCCTCGGGAATCTTTCGTCTGAAATACAATGGCGAAGTCGTTCTGGATGGAAAAGTAGAAGGGCAGGGCGCGGAATTGTCTCAAATTGAATACGGGCGGGGCAGGGTCGAACAGCATATCAGGCTAACGGGCAAAGGGCTGAGCCTGACCGCGCTCGCGCATGGCAGCGAACAAACGCTGGCAGCCGAAACCCGCGGCGGTGCGCAGATGAGATTTCCCATGGTGCGCACCAGCCATGGCATGAGCGACAACCGGCGCAACAACGCGATCTATGATCGCAAGTGGGACCGTCAGATCGAGATCATCACGGCTGTCCGCATCTCCCCCGCAGGAGAATCCGCAAGCAGTCGTGATTTCAAGCTGACAGCCATAGGGGACTTCATTGAGATCGCCTTCCGGCCACACTTCTATCAACGACACAAGGGTATCGAATTCTTCGAGCCGTGGACCTACAAAGTGCGTGACGATTCCATCACCGGATGGTCTTCAGGATGGGCTTACAAGCGGGCCTTCGGGCAGAAGGAATGCGATGCGCTGTTGGAAGTGTTGAAGGAAAAGCGAATGAACGATTTCGGCTACCGCTTCATCCAGATTGACGACGGCTTTCAAAACGAACTCGGCAAGGGCCAGGACCGCCCGCGCTACCCTGGTGCCAACAAGGACTATCCCTCGCGCGGCCCGGATACCTGGCTCAAATGGCGCAAGGACACGTTTCCTGCGGGACTTCCCGGATTCGTGACGGCGTGCAAGACCGCTGGCTTCGAACCCGCCATGTGGGTCGGCCCGCACTTCACCGACAATACACTCATCAACAACCATCCCGATTGGTTCATCCGCGGCAAGGACGGCAAGCCCTTCGCCGCCCCGTGGATCAGTTGCGGCGTGGATGCCACCAGGGAGAAGGCGTTGGACGGGCTGGTGCGTCCGACCTACGAAGGTATAAAAAATGCCGGAGTCTCGTACGTGAAGATCGATTTGCTGCGCCACTACTTCTACGATTTGCTCAATAAAAATCAGGATTACTGCCGCGAGCATGGCGTCACCTCCGCACAGATGTACCGGAAATTTCTCACCGCTGTGCGGAAGGCACTGGGACCCGACACCTTCATCCTGTCATCCTGGGGTGTGCTTCCGGAAAGCGCTTCTCTCGTCGATGCCTGCCGACTCGCCGGTGACGGTTACGGCCCGGGATCCATGCAACAATACAACTGCTGGAACGGCATCGTCTGGCGAAATGATCCCGACCATTGCGATGTTTATCCGCAGTTCAAAGGTGTCGGAACCGGCAACGTGACCAAATTCGAGCCAGTCGTCCCCACGAACAACGACACGGTGATCCGCCCCGCTCTGGCCTCCATCGCCGGCACCATGCTGATCCTCTCCGACAAGCCGGATGTCTATCGCGACGACCGCAACATCGAGGGCGCCCGCCGTTCCTCACCCATCGTGTCCAGCGTGCCGGGGCAGCTATACAATTTCGACGAGAGTAAATCAGGCACCCTCGTCAGCATCTACCGGGATGACATCAGTTCCGGGACCGACGTTGCCCCGGGGGATGCCAACCAGTTTGGTGAGGTTTGTCCATGGTGGCTCAATGAATTCAACATCGCCGGAGTCGGCCAGTGGAACGTCCTGCACAGGGTCAACTGGGGTAAGGAAGCCCCAGCGGTCGCCGTGGATTTTTCGGACATGGGCTTGGAAGCCGACGCCGATTACCTCGTGTACGAATTCTGGACACATGAGTATCTCGGTGTGAAGCGTGGCCTGTTAGAGTTGCCTGCGGCAGGCCAGCACGAACTGCGTTCTTACGCGTTGCGCAAATTGGAGAATCATCCCCAGATCGTTTCGACCAACCGTCATCTTTCGCAAGGCGGAGTGGACCTTCTGGAAGTGAGTTGGCAGGACGGCGTGTTGTCGGGGAAAAGCAAGGTGGTTGTTGGTGACCGCTATGAACTGGCCCTGCATGTGCCTGCGGGCTTTGTGGTAAAGTCGGCAATCATTGGTGGCAAATCGGCGCAAACCGAAGCCGAAGGCGAACTTCTGCGCGTTTCCTTCACCCCGGACGCCACCGGTGAGGTGGCGTGGCGGATGGAGTTTGAAACCAAATGAGTGGTGCGATCAATGCGACACAGGTGGCGCGTCTGCCAGTCCCGTGAGTTCATGGTCGTGCCGGTTCGAGTCCGGCCGACGCTGCCTTGCCAAAAGCGCCGGGGACAAAAGGTTCCTGAGAGGCCGGGTAAAAAAAGGTTTCGACGTTTTCCCGGACCGTTCCAGAATCGGGCATGGCCGAACGCGAGGATTTGAAGAATTTGTCGTTGCTGGGAAAAGCGGAGAGTCGCTTGCCCGCATCTCCAGACGAGGCCAAGCTGGAGGTGTTTCCAAACCAGCGTCCCGGCCGGCATTACTGGATCACCTTGAATTGCCCGGAATTTTCGTCGTTGTGTCCCGTGACCGGCCAGCCCGACGCCGCGCGGTTGGTGATCCGCTACGTGCCTGGCGATGTCTGCGTGGAAACCAAGAGCCTCAAGTTTTACCTCGCCTCGTTCCGCAACCAACCGGCGTTCAATGAGGAAATCGTCAATCGCATTCTCGATGACCTGGTCAGCGTCCTGCAACCGCGCGAACTCATTGTGCGCGGCGAGTTCGCACCACGCGGCGGCATCCAACTCACCACCGAAGCGTCCTATCCGGAACCGCCCCGCACCGCCCCGTGAAAACCTGCGTGCTACTCAGTGGCGGGATGGACTCGGTGGTTGCCCTTTACCAGGCGTTAAAATCCCACAAGGTGGTGGCCTGTCTTTCCTTCGACTACGGCTCCAAACACAACGCCCGCGAAATCCCCTTTGCGGCGCTTCATGCCAGTCGTCAGGGAGTGCGCCATGAAGTGATCTCGCTCGATTTCATGAACCGCTTGTTCGATTCGAGTTTGCTCAAATCAGGCGATGCAATTCCTGATGGACACTATGCGGAACTGACCATGAAACAAACCGTCGTACCATTCCGAAACGGCATCATGCTCGCGGTGGCCGCCGGATATGCGGAGAGCATTGGCGCCGCTGGCCTGGTGATCGCCGCTCATTCGGGGGATCATGCGATTTATCCGGATTGCCGCGAACCCTTCATGGCGGCCATGGCAACAGCAATGGGCGAGGGGACCTATGCGAAAATCGAGTTGCTGCGGCCGTTCATCAATATGGACAAGACGGCGATCGCACGGCTCGGCCATGAGCTCGGCATCGATTTCGCGGAAACATGGTCCTGCTACAAAGGCGGACAAATCCACTGCGGTGTCTGCGGCACCTGCGTCGAACGCCGCGAAGCTTTTATCTTGGCGAACTTGCCTGATCCCACTGCCTATGAACAAACTCCCACGTTGCCGACATTGCTTTGAGAGAAGAGATTTTAACCGCAGATGAACGCAGATGGACGCAGATAAGAGTGTTGGTTGAGGATTGTTGATGGAATGATTTATCTTCTTCCAGCTCTTCGCTCTTAACTATCCCTGATCCACTATCCCCGATCCACTATTAACTTCTTCAATTCCACCTCTTCACACTCAACACTCAACCATCAACACTCAACTTCTTCTCCATGCCCTATCGCATCTGCAAATTCCTTGAGGTGGAGAACGGTCACATGCTGTCGAAGCATCCCGACAAGTGCCGTTTTCCCCACGGCCATACCCGGAAGATCGAGTTCGTGATCGAAGCCGACGAACTCGATGAGCATCAGATGGTCTGCGATTTCAAGATCGTGAAGGATGCGATCGGTGATTGGCTCGACGGCTTCGATCACGCGTTGTGCATGAACACCGCCGATCCCGCTTACAAGGAATTCAAGGATCGCTACGGCGAACATGTGATCGGATTTGAAAACCAGGATCCCACCACCGAACTGATGGCCCGCACCATCTTCGATCATGCGGAACAAGCGCTGGCAGAATATGCCAGCCGCGCTGATGTTCGTTACCCACTGGCGAAGGGCGTGCGCCTGGTCCGCGTGCGGGTGTGGGAGACATCCTCTTCATGGGCTGAATACGAGAAAACCGCTTCCAATGGCAAAGCATAAGGCAAATTTACCCGACATCCAGGCGACCCCGGACACGCGCGGTCTCGCGATCGATCAAGTGGGCGTTTCCGATTTGCGCTACCCGATCAAAGTGTTGGACCGGCATGGCGAGGCGTTTCCAACCGTCGCGAAAATCTCGATGTCGGTACACCTGCCGCATCATTTCAAAGGCACCCACATGAGCCGCTTCCTTGAGGTGCTGAGCAAGCACGAGGGCGAAGTGACGATGCGGACGCTGCCGGACATTCTCCATGATTTGAAGAAGCGCCTGGATGCGGAGGAGGCGCACATCGAAGTAGCCTTCACCTATTTCGTGAACAAGAAAGCGCCGGTGTCGGGTGCGTCCGCCAAGGTTGCCTGCGATTGCATTTTCCAAGGCACATCCAATGGCAAGACCGATGACTTCGTGCTCTGCGTCACGGTGCCTGTAACCACCTTGTGTCCGTGCAGCAAGGAAATCAGCGAATACGGCGCCCACAACCAGCGCGGTTATGTCACGCTCGAAGTGCGGCCCAGGCCGAAAGCCCATGGCTGGGAGTTGATCCTGATCGAGGACTTGATCGACATCGCCGAGCGTTCCGGATCCGCGCCGGTGTATGCCTTGCTCAAGCGCACCGATGAACGCTTCGTCACCATGCAGGCTTACGATAACCCGGTGTTTGTCGAAGATGTTGTTAGAAACGCGGCCGCTTTGTTGAGAGGCGACAAGCGGGTGCTGTCCTACACGGTGAAAGCCGTGAACCACGAGAGCATTCACGATCACAATGCCTTTGCGACGATCGTGGGAAGCAACACGATTGATTCCTGAAAACCCGGACGTGCCTAAGATCATCCCGCCGCAGGTGTTGTTGGATGCCTATTCCCAGGGCATCTTTCCAATGGCGGAGGATGGAGAAATCCATTGGTTTTCACCGCTGCGCCGCGGGCTGATACCGCTCGACGACCGCTTTCATATTCCACACGGCCTCGCGAAAAGTTTGGCAAGGAAGCCCTTTGAAATCCGGCACAACACGGCGTTCCGGGAAGTCATGATGGCCTGCGCCGCGCGGCCTGAAACATGGATCGACGATTTATTGATCAATAGCTATTGCCATCTCCACGAACTCGGCCACGCGCATTCCTTTGAGTGCTGGGATGACGATGGATTGCAAGGCGGACTCTACGGTGTTTCGCAAGGCGGGGCGTTTTTCGGAGAAAGCATGTTTTCCAAAAAGACCGACGCATCCAAAATTGCGCTCGTGGCGTTGGTCGCCTGGTTGCGCGAAAGGTCCTTCGGGTTGTTGGATACCCAGTGGATGACTTCGCATCTCAAACAGTTCGGGGGCTGTGAAGTGAGCCGCGAGGATTATCTGCAGCTTCTTGGCGAGGCGCTCAAGGATCGGCCTTCCGCTTCGCCCAGGGCTTCCTCACATTGAGAAAACGAACCGCGAATGGACGGGCATGTAGTCATTCAAGTTTTTTCTTCATGCGGTATCGGTTTCTGGATGGGAAAGGATTTGGTTTTTGAAGTAGAGCACGCAGGCGGGGAGCGTCGTTGGCAGTGAGAGCTGGGCACGGAGGG
>JANMJQ010000006.1:0-10978 GCA_031371445.1 Akkermansiaceae bacterium | reverse complement strand
GGATGCCTCAAAGTTCCAGCAACGCCGCCGGGAGCGATCGGACCTGGATCTGATCTGTTAGCTCGTAACCCGCATCGCCCGGATGGACGACGATGAGTTTTTCCAGTTGTAGGCTCTCCACCGCGCTGTGCATGGATTTGGTGGTTCGCGGAGCATCGCTGTATTTGAACTCGAACCCGATCTTCCGGCCATTGCGGAGGAGGAGCAGATCGAGTTCCGCGCCGGAGTGGGTCGCCCAGAACCAGGCTTGCCGGTCATCGGTCCGGCGGAGGATCTGTTCGATGCAGAAGCCTTTCCACGAGGCTCCACACTTCGGGTGCCCCTCGACGGCGGCGGGGGTCGCGAGGCCTAACAAAGCGTGGAGCAAGCCCGTGTCCCGGACATAGACCTTGGGATGGCGAACAAGCCGTTTCCCCAAATTTTCGAACCAGGGCGGAAGCTGCCGGATCATGAACGCGTGGGTCAGGATGTCCAGGTGGCGGCGGACGGTCTGATTGGACTCACCCAATGAGCGACCGATTTCGGAGCCATTGGAAACGCCGCCGTGGTAGTGCGCGAGCATTTGCCAGAGCCGTCGCAGGGCCTCGGGCGGCGTATTCACGCCGAAACTGCGGATGTCCCGTTCCAGAAACGTGCGGATGAAATCCGTCCGCCATTGGTAGCTGGCGGCATCGTCCTGCGCCAGGTGGGAAAGGGGAAATCCACCTCGTTGCCAAAGTTGGGATTGGGCGGCGACGCCCGTTTCAGCAAGGGTGAATCCGCCGATTTCGATGAACTCGACCCGCCCCGCGAGTGTTTCCGAAGAGGATTTCAGGAGCTCCGGCGAAGCGCTTCCCAGAATGAGGAAGCGGGCTGGCAATGGTTCACGATCCGCCAGAACCCGCAGGATGGGAGCCAGTTCGGGCATGAGTTGGAATTCATCCAGCACGACCAAGCCGGTCAGTTTTTCCAGTGCCAGCTTGGGAGCGCTCAAGCGACTGACATCCGTGGGATCTTCCAAATCGAATAGGCTTCCGTTCTGTTCAGCGGCGATAATTCTCGCCAGCGTAGTCTTACCTGCCTGCCGCGGTCCCAACAGCGCGACGATCCGACTGCGGCCCAAGGCCGTCCGGATTTCATCAAGAATCTGTTGTCTCTGCAATTTCATTTACCATGAAATTTGGATAACTAATATCCAAATTTCAATATTAAATTTTTGATGACGGGTCTGGAGTAATCCGCACTCACCACTCATGAATGGATTGCGAAAGCAAATTGCCGGAGCAATGTCCCGAAGAGCCACGGATACAGGCTTTATTGATGACCATGCCGCTGACCACGCTCAATCCGCGTTATGGCACAATGGATAGCTGCGCTGAAAACCGCATCCCAAACGCTGAACACTTCAGTTAATGAGCGAGCACCACGAGCAGCACCATTCACATGAACCGGTGAAAAAATCCGGCTGCTCGAGTTGCGAACACTGCCATGAGGAAAGCCCGCTGCCGCAGGAAATGCTTGTCACTGCGTCAGGTGTGTTGACGGGCGTTGGATTGGTTTTGCATTGGTGCCAGCTCGGTCCCGGCTGGTTGGCGACAGCGGTATTCGCCGCGGCCACTCTCGCAGGCGGGCTGCTGGTATTTCCCGCCGCGTGGGGCGCTTTGAAAAAGCTCCGGCTCGACATCAATGTCCTCATGGCGGTCGCCGTCATCGGCGCATGGCTCATCGGCCAGGGAGCCGAGGCTGCCAGCGTGGTCTTCCTTTTTTCGTTATCCGAGCTGTTGGAATCATGGGCCTCCGGTCGCGCGCGCAAGGCGGTCGATTCGCTGCTCAAGCTTTCGCCACCCACCGCCATTGTTAGAAACCCCGATGGCACGGAACAGGAAATGCCCGTTGCCGAAGTCGCGGTGGACCGGGAGATTTTCATCCGCAGCGGTAGCCGCATTCCGCTCGATGGCCAGGTGCTTTCCGGAACATCTACCGTCAACCAGGCGCCGATCACCGGTGAATCGATGCCCGTGGAAAAAAGCGCCAGCGATCCCGTTTATGCGGGCACCGTCAATGGCGAAGGCTCTCTAACAGTACGTGTCACCAAGCCCGCTTCGGAATCGACGCTTGCCCGCATCATCCAACTCGTCGCCGAGGCGGAGGAAAACAAACCGCCCACACAGCGCTTCGTTGATCGCTTCGCCGCCATTTATACACCTGCGGTTTTCGCGATCGCAATTCTTGTCGGCCTCATCCCGCCGCTGCTTTTTCATCAACCCTGGCTGTTCTGGATCTATCGGTCGCTGGTGCTGCTGGTCATCTCGTGCCCATGCGCGCTCGTTATTGCCACGCCGGTCAGCATCGTCTCAGGCCTCACCGCACTGGCCCGTCGGGGAGTGTTGGTGAAAGGCGGTGTCCACTTGGAGTCTGTTGGAAAACTCCGCGTCCTTGCCGTCGATAAAACCGGAACCATCACCCGCGGAAAGCCACAGGTCGTTTCCATCATTTCCCGGTCAGGCCTATCTGAAGACGAAATCCTCGCCCGCGCCGCCGCCATCAATTCGCACTCGGAACACCCGCTCGCCATGGCAATCACCGAAGCGGCCCGCGCGAAAAATCTCATCATCCCCGCCACGACGGATTACAGCTCCGTCACCGGCCGCGGCGCGACTGCATCCATCGACGGTCACCCGCATTTTATCGGCAATCATAGGATGACCCACGATACCGGCCTCTGCGGTCCGGAAGTCGAGGCGGTGTTGGCGACGATCGAAGAAAAAGGCCAGTCGCTCGCAGTCATCGGCCACGCGCCGCACGACGGCTGCGCCGGGGAAATCCTCGGCATCATCGCCATCGCTGACACCATCCGGCCGGAGGCTGCTGAATCACTGCGGCTCATCCATGCGGCGGGTGTTGAAAAAGTCATCATGCTCAGCGGTGACAACCAGCGCACGGCCAGCGCGATTGCGAAACAAGCGGGCATCGATGAAGCCCTCGGCGATCTCATGCCGGAGCAGAAGGTGGAACATGTCCGGAAGCTCGTCAGCCAATACACGCATGTCGGCATGATTGGCGACGGCGTGAACGATGCGCCCGCACTCGCGATTGCCAGCGTTGGCTTCGCGATGGGCGCGATCGGCAGCGATACCGCCATCGAGACGGCTGACATCGCGCTGATGAAAGACGACCTCCGCAAAGTCGCCGACTCCATTCTAACAGGCCGGCGGGTGCTGCGGGTCATTCATTTCAACATCGGCTTCGCGCTGACGATCAAAGCGGTGGTGCTGGTGCTTGCCTTCCTTGGCTACGCGGGTCTGTGGCTGGCGATCCTGGCCGACACCGGAGCGACCTTGCTGGTCATTCTGAATTCGCTGCGCTTGCTCGGAAACCCGTCTCAGAGTGAATGATCACGGGGCGGATAGATGCGAACAACTTCATCCAACCAGGCCCCCCTTTGACATCTTCATTTTTGCGTTTTCTTGCGCTTCTTTGCGGCTACAATTCCATTCACTTTGCCTAAATCCCTTCCGCAAATCCACCTCCGAGGAATGAACACCGTCGCCTTTTACGACACCAAGCCTTACGACCGCGAATACTTCGAGCGGGCTCCCGGGGCTGACGGTCTTCGGTTTGAATTCCATGACTTCCATCTCTCCAGCGGAACCGCCGCAAGTGCGGCCGGCGCGCGGGCCGTGTGTGTATTTGTCAACGATCGGCTCGATGCGCGATGCCTTGAGCAGCTTCACGAAACGGGTGTCAAACTCGTTGCCCTGCGATGCGCGGGTTTCAACAATGTGGACCTTGAGGCCGCGGGATCGCTGGGCATTAAGGTCGTGCGGGTGCCCGCCTATTCGCCCCATGCGGTGGCCGAACACGCGATTGCACTCCTCCTTTGTTTGAATCGAAAGATCCACCGCGCGTTCGCCAGGGTGCGCGAGTTGAACTTTTCGCTCAATGGGTTGGTTGGCTTCGACCTTCATGGCAAGACCATCGGCATCGTTGGAACCGGCAAGATAGGCCGCGTTGCCGCGCGGATCTTTCGCGGCTTCGGCACCGAGGTTATCGCGTTTGATCCCATTCCCTCAACGGAGTGGGCCGCCGCCGAAGGGATTCGTTATGTGGATTTCGAAACCCTGCTCGCGACAAGCGACGTCATTTCGCTGCATCTGCCGCTCGTTGCGGAAACCTTTCATATGATCGATGCCAAAACCCTCGCGCGCACCAAGCCTGGGGTGATCATCGTCAACACCAGCCGGGGAAAACTGATTGAGACCGGAGCGCTGATTGCCAGCCTGAAAGCCGGCCATGTTGGTGGAGTGGCACTGGATGTATATGAAGAAGAGGAGGGGATTTTCTTCGAGGATCTTTCGGGCCAGGTTCTTCAGGACGACGAGCTGTCACTGCTGATCAATTTCCCCAATGTCCTGATCACCGCGCACCAGGCGTTTCTGACCCGCGAAGCGCTTGCGGAAATTGCGCGCGTGACGGTGGGCAACCTGCTGCAATTTGAAACAGGCGGAACATTTCTGTCTGGCACGACCCTGTCATTCAACGCCAGCGCGTGAGCACCCCGGTCATCTCGACCCAGCCCACCGCCAGGAAGAGTACGATGATCAGACCGAGAACGACATTGGTGATGGCCCGATTGGAAAATCCGGGCACGGGGACGCGAAGGTTCAGGTAAAGCAACGTCCCGGCCAGAAACGGAATGAACAGGCTGCCAAGGACCGTGAAAAAGATCACCACCGACAGCGGACGGTCGAGGAATGCGAAAGGAACCGCGGCCAGGGCCATGAACAATAAGGCTGTCTGGTAGGGTCGCCCCTTTGAATCGATGGCTGCTTCGCATTCGCTGGGAGGGAGCCGGCGCAGCAGGGCATGGCAATCGGCAAAAATGCTCGGGATCGTCTGCCACACGCCTAACAGCGATACCAGCACGGCCACCCAGAAGCCGATGGAGTAAATGTAGAATCCGGCAGGTCCCGCGAAATCCGCGAGAGCGTTTGCCATTCTTGAAACTGCCTCCTGATCGGTAATGCGGATGCCGGCGCTGTGAAAAACGCGGTTCGCGATCAGCATCACCGACAGTCCGAAGACAGCGGTAAATGCATAGGCGGTTGCAAGGTCGAGCCGCGCCGCGCGCAGGTGCGTAGGGTCGGTTTTCCCTTCGTCGCGAAGTAGATAATTATAACTCAGCAAGGTCACCGAGCCGCCGATTCCTCCGACAAGCGACAGCACGTAGGCACCGCCGCCGTGAGGGATGGTGGGCACGAACAAGCCGCGAAGCACTGCCGTCGGTTCACGAAACGTCAGGGCGGCGCACACAACGATGCTAGCGAACATGAGCACGATCATCGGTTTCATCGCCCGCACCAGGCCGCCGCTATGCGCCGAGCGAATCAGCAGGAACACGATGAGCGCGTGGGCGAGGCCGCCCCATTTTCTCGATACGGCACCGTGCGTGATGTTCTCAACCGCCAGGCCGCAGCCGCTGACGAGCGCACCGCTCACAGCGACCGACCAAAGGACGAGGTAACCGGCAAACAGAATCGTCACCCACCGCGGCAGATGACGCGCCCAAGCCTCCAAGGCGGTCAAACCCGTGCCAAGCTGCCATCGCGCGAGGCCCTCACTCAGCACGAATTTGAAAAACACACCCACCAACAGCGCCCACGGCAACGCAAGCCCATGACTCGCGCCACCCACGGTCGCGGCAACGATGTCGCTCGCCCCGATGCCACTCGCCGCCATGATCACCCCCGGGCCAATCCAACCCAAGCCCCCACGCACTTGAGCGGGTCGGGGAGGGGTGGGCAGCGTCATGCAAAAGAGAGTCAGTCATCAGTCATTTGGATCCTGAACTCCGTCTTCTCAGCCATCCTTGCAAGGCCCGGAGATCCCCGGGCTTGACCAAATACTCGTCGAAGCCGGCTGCGAGTGCCTTTGCTATATCCTGGGGACTGCCGTAGCCGCTGAGGGCAACCAGCAAGGCCCCCGACATTTCCGGGAGCGAGCGGAGGTGGGCCGCCACTTGATATCCGTCCATGCCCGGTAGTCCGATGTCGAGAAGCACGACCTCAGGCGAAAATTCCGCGGCAATGGCAATCGCATCCGTTCCGCAATGGGCGGTGCGTGTTTCATGTCCACGCATGCCTTGGAGCATGGCCATCGTGTCCGCGGCGTCTTTGTTGTCATCGACGATCAGCATGCGGCAGGGGGCTTCGACGGGCGCGCTGGGGGGCGGCCGGATTTCAACAGGACGAGCATCGGGAAGCACGGGGAGCCGGACGATGAATTCGCTGCCGCATCCCAAGCCCTCGCTGCGTGCCTCCACGCTGCCGCCATGAAGTTTCACGAGGCGGTGCACGAGGGTCAGCCCGATCCCAAGGCCGCCATGAGTTCGGTCAAGTGAGCGCGTGGCCTGCACGAACAGATCGAAGATCCGCGGCAGCAATTCGGGGGCGATGCCCATGCCATTGTCGCGGACGCTGATGATGACTTCCGCGGGCTCGCCGTGGAGGGGAGATCGCTCGGCGCGGACTTCGATCCGGCAACCGGTCGCGCTGTATTTCGAAGCGTTCGTAAAGAGATTGCCAAACACCTGGTCGAGGCGAGTGGCATCGGCATGCAGGAAAATCGGTTCATCCGGCAGGGACATGCTCAATTCCTGATGCCG
This sequence comes from Akkermansiaceae bacterium, assembly GCA_031371445.1. Taxonomy (GTDB): domain Bacteria; phylum Verrucomicrobiota; class Verrucomicrobiia; order Verrucomicrobiales; family Akkermansiaceae; genus Luteolibacter. The sequence continues at coordinate 4,335 of JANMJQ010000006.1, read as the reverse complement.
TTCCTCGATTCCCGGCCGTGCCTGATGGGCTGCGGCGCCGAGCACCACGTCGAGCGCCACCAACTGGGGCCGCAGCTCGATCTTTCCTTGGGTGATGCGTGAGACGTCCAGCAGGTCATCGATCATCCGGGTCATATTGCCGATTTGGCGGACGAGAATTTCCTGTGCCTGCTCGCAAGCCGTGCTCGCCGCGCCCAAGCTGTGCAGGATCTCTGCCGCATTCCGCAAGGGTGCCAGCGGGTTCCGCAGCTCATGGGCGAGCATGGCGAGAAATTCATCCTTGTTGCGATCCGCCCGCACCAGATCCGACGCGCGCGCGATGAGTGAGTCCTCCAACTGATGCCGCTTGGTCACATCGCGCAAGACGGCGAGCAGCCGGGTGAATTTTCCCTCGCCGTCGTAGAAGGGTGAAATCGCGATATCCCACCATTTCGGTTCCCCGTGCATCGTCGGGAAGTAACCCGCGAATTTCCCTTCGCCGGTGGCCACTGCCGAGGTCACCGCCGCTTGCGCCGCAATTCGGTGCTCACCTTCCCAGAGGTCGATCCAGGATTTGTTGAGGAATGGGGTGACGTCGTCGATGCCCAGCAGCTCGCGGCCGCTTTCGAGGGAGAGCAGGTTGCCCTCGAGGTCGAGCACCGTGATGCAGTCCGGACTACTTTCGATGATGCTCCGGTTGAAGGCCTCGCTCGCGCGAATGGTTGCCTCCGCCTGGCGTCGTTCGGTCACGTCGCTGGCGGCACCGAACCATTCGATGATTTCACCATCCCTATCGAACAGCGGGACCGCCTTTGAGTGAGTCCAGCCGATGCTGCCATCCACGCGACGGACGCGGTGCTCAAGTTGGAAAACGCGTTTGGTGCGGATGGCTTCGTGAACCACCGCAAGGACTTCCGCCTGATCCTCCGGATAAATGTAGTCCCCCAGCCAGTTGCGGTTGGACTCCTCGGAGTCGGCAATGAAGTTCCGCCCATGGAGCTGGTGCATTTCGCTCCAATCGGCACTCATGCGATAGACCACCTCAGAACTTGCAGTGACGAATGCGCGTAGGCTTTCCTCGCTGGTCCGGAGGACTTCTTCATACTGTTTCCGTTCGGTGATGTCCGTGTGCACGCCCACCCATTCACGGATGTTTCCATCGTCGCCGAACAGGGGCATCGCCTTGATGGAACACAAGCGCCACTCGCCATCGCTGCGACGGAGGCGATGCTCGAAATCGAACAAGCGCTTCTCCCGCACCGCCTTTTCCCATGCATCGATCGTTGGCTGGGCGTCCTCGGGATGCACGGCTTTGGCCCAGCCATAGCCTTGGTATTCCTCCTCAGCCTGACCGGTGAAATGGCTCCAGCCCGGCTGCGGGCCTTCCATCATCCCCAGGGCATTGTTCGTCCACAGGTGGCTGCTAACGATGCTCACCGCGGTCCGGAAGCGCGTTTCGCTTTCGTGCAGCGCGATCTCCGCTTGCGTCCGTCCGGTGATGTCCTCGATGGCCAGCACGATCATCGGCTCACTCCCCGGGACCTGACTGAGGCGGCGGGCGTTGAGAATCATGATCCGCTGGCCGATGTTTTCAAACGTGTGGCTGACCTCGAAATGGTCAATCCGTTCCTGCTGCGCCAGCGATTCCTCCAGCAGCGTTCGGAGGGCGGGTATGTTCCACTGGCCGTTGCCGAGGTCGTAAACAAGCCGGCCCTCGGTCCGGTTCGCGGCAACTTGGAAGGTTTCGTAAAACGCGTTGTTGGCGGTTTTCACGTGCAATTTTGAATCCAGCACCAGCAGCGGCATGCGGACACTCCCCACGATGTTTTCGGCGTAGTCGCGGGCGAGTTGCAGGGACTCGTTGAGTTTGATCAGTTCCAGCCCGCGGTTGTTGAGTTCGTCGTTGACGGTTGCGAGTTCCTCGTTGCTGGACTGGATTTCCTCCTTCGAGGTTTCGAGCTCCTCATTGACGCTCTGCATCTCCTCATTGGACGATTGCGCCTCCTCATTGGCGGATTGCAATTCCTCGTTGGCGCTCTCCTGCATTTCGATGACCGACTGCAGATAGTCGCGTGTCGCAGCCAGCTCCTGGGTGATGCGCGACACCTCATCTTCATCGGCATCTTTCAGGAGCGGGGCCGCTTCCGCCGGAGCCGCGCTGGGAAATTCCTTCAGCGCCTCGTGGAACAGCACCAGGAATCCGTTCTCCTGGTTGGCACCGGATTTCAGGGGAATGACCTCCACCGCCACACTGCGATGCAAGCCATCGGCTTTCACCCGCAGGCTCTCAGTGCGGTGGCTGCGCTGCTCCTGCTCCGCCTGGACGATACCCGCCCTCACGCCAACCAACAGCCCCTCGCGCAGCATTTTCAGCAAATTCAGATTCGCCGCGCCGGCCGCAGGTGCGAGGTAGGGGCCGGTATCCCCGAGAAACTGCACGATCTCCAACGCCGGGGTGATGACGACGCCCGGTGGCGAGTAGCGGCGAAGCAAGAAGCGCTCCGCCTCTCGCGCCAACTCGTTCCGGGGAATGGTCCGTACTCCGGGCAGGAGGCGGGACATCGGGTCAGTCCGCCCCTCCTGCGCCGCCGTGCGAAATCGATTGGCCGAGGGGCTCGCGCCTGGGAGCCGGGAATAAATTCTCTGCCGTGCGTCCTCCACTTCGAAGAGCGCTTGCGAAGTGCCCGCCGTCTCGGAACCGCCAAGCCACAAATAGCCCCCGGCCTTCAGCGCATAGTGCAGCAGCGGTATGACCTGCTGCTGCAGGACCGGCTCCAGATAAATGAGCAGGTTTCGGCAGGAGATGAGGTCAACCCGTGAGAAGGGCGGGTCGGCCAGCACGTTGTGCCGCGAAAAAATGCAGCGGTCGCGGATCGATTTGCAGATCCGCCACCCAGCCTCCTCTTCCGTGAAAAACCGCTGCAAGCGCTCGGGTGATACATCGTGGGAAATGCTCTTCGGATACAGCCCGGTCCGCGCCTTGGTCACGACCACATGGTTCAAGTCCGTGGCAAAAATCTGCAGGGTGGCATCGCTGCCCGCCGCTTCGGCGCATTCGGCGAAGGTCATCGCCAGGGAATAGGCCTCCTCGCCAGTCGAACAGCCGAGCGTCCAGATGCGCAACGGAGCCTTGGCCTGGCACTCGGCGATCATTTTGGGAAACACCGTGCGCTTCAACACTTCGAAAGCCGCTGGATCCCGGAAAAAACTCGTGACGTTGATCAGGATATCCTGGAACAGCGCTTCCACTTCTTCAGGAACCGATTCGAGATGGGCCTCGTAAGCCTCCAGTGTCTCGTGCTTCAGAAGGAGCATCCGTCGTGTGATCCGGCGATCCAGCGTGTTGGCCTTGTAATGGGTGAAATCGACTCCCGTCGCCTTGTGGACGATCCGTGCGATCCGCGACCTGGCAGGCTCCTGTTCGCCTTCCGCGATTGGTGCAGGCAGCACACTGCGATGCCGCGCAATCCGGGTGATTTCGCCGGCGATTTCCTCCGGGGACAACACGAAATCGACACAGCCCGATGCCACCGCGCTCAGCGGCATGCTCTCATGAACCGCACTTTCATCCTGGGCGAACGTGATGCCTCCCTCCGCCTTGATTTCCTCCAGTCCCAAGGTGCCATCACTCAAGCCTCCGGACAGCACCACCCCGATCGCCTTGTTCCCGCAATCGGCCGCCAGCGAGCGGAAAAAGTGGTCGATCCCACGATGCTGCGGCCCACGCTCCTGCGGTTGCAACCGCAGTTTTCCACCGGCGATGATCATATCGCGCCCCGGTGGGATCACATAGATGTGATTCGGCTCGACGGCAGGTTCATCACGAACCTCTGCCACCCTCATGCGGGTCGCCCGGGAGAGGATCGGCGCCAGGTTGCTGTCACGTTCGGGCGAGAGATGCTGGACGATCACAAGGGCGATGCCCGTATCCACCGGCAAGGCCCCCAGCAATTGGATCAACGCCTCCAAACCACCGGCCGAAGCCCCCACGCCCACCACGGGAAATTTTGCCTCACGGGAAGCGGGCGCGGACTCTTTCCCCACAAGAGAATCGTCGGGTGCGGATCGAGAATCGGCATCCGGCATCTCATGAAGTAAGTTGGGGCATTTCAGCCCGCTTGCAACGACCATCTTTTGGACCACCTTTTGGAGTGCCACGAAACGGGCTGAAGCTAAATCGATCTCTTATGTGAGGAGGATGGACGCCTACGTCCATCCAGATTGATGGGACGTAGGCGTCCCATCTCCTCAGGGGGATGAAGAGACGACAAGAGTGTCGCCGCTCCATAACCGTTCCTCTTCGCTATCAACCATCAACTCTCAACTTCTCTCACAGCTTAAGCAGCTTCGTCACCC
>JANMJQ010000004.1:0-17780 GCA_031371445.1 Akkermansiaceae bacterium | reverse complement strand
ACTCGGACTTGTTCTGCTCGACGATTTCATTGCCGATGCTCCACATGAACACGCTCGGATGATTGCGGTTCTGCCGCACCATGTCGCGTAGGTCGATCTCATGCCATTGTTTCCACAGGCGGCTGTAATCCTTGGGGACCTTGCCGGTCTCCCAGCAGTCGAAGGCTTCAACCTGCACCAGGAAGCCCATTTTATCCGCCAAATCGAGGATCTCCGGCGGCGGGGGATTGTGAGTAGTCCGGATCGCGTTGCAGCCGAATTCTTTCAAGATTTCCAATTGCCGTTCCAGCGCGCGGTTGTTGACAGCGGAACCCAGGGCGCCCAGGTCATGGTGCTGACAAACGCCCTGCACGGGCACGCGCTTGCCATTGAGTTTGAATCCATCGCGCGGCGTGAATTCCAGGGTGCGGATGCCGAAGGGTGTATCGTAGATGTCAGTCGGCTTGCCATCGACATACACCACAGTCCGCGCGAGATATCTGTTAGGCGATGAGATGTCCCACAGCTTTGGCTTGGCTACTTTAAACCCCATCTCCACTTTGCCGCTTCCGTCAACGGGGCCACCACCTTTCGCGGCGCTCGCACCCACCGAATCATCAGCCCCCAAGGCACAGATTGCCACCATCACCGAAACTTTCTTGTCGGCGGTGTTGTCGATTCTTGCTACGACATTCACCGTAGCAGCGTCCGCGCTGATCGTGGGTGTTGTTATCGTGGTCCCATATTGCGCCACGTGAACCGGATTCACGGTCACCAACCAGGTGTGGCGATAAAGGCCGGCGCCCGGATACCAGCGTGAATCCCAGCTCTCGGTGTCGAGGCGGATGGATATCAGGTTCTGTCCGCCATATTTCAGGTGGGATGTGAGATCGAGGCGAAATGCGGAATAGCCATAGGGACGTCCGGGGAGTTCGTTGCCGTTGATCCAGACCTTGGCGTATGCCATCGCGCCGTCGATATCGAGAAACACGTTCTTGCCTTTGTCCTCGCTGGGCAGCGTGAACGATTTCTCATACCAGCCGATGCCCTTCCATGGCAGCTTGCCGGTGTTGCCGGCCAATTCCTGGCGGAACGGGCCTTCAATGCCCCAGTCGTGCGGAAGATCGAGTTTCCGCCAGTCGTCGTGGGCTTGCGATTGCAGTGCGCCGCCCGCCGCGGGAATTTGTTTGGGTTTGACCGTTTGGCCTTTCGCATCTGTTAGAGAGACTTCGCGGATGCTCGCCCAGGTCTCCGCCGGCAAACTTGTGGTGCGAATCCGGAGGTAGCGTTGCTTCATGGGCGCGGCGGCGGTTGGCGTCACCTTGTTCCATGTCTTGCCATCGTCGGAGGCTTCGATTTCAGCCGTGTAGCCACCGTCCTTTTCCCAGGTCACTTTGACATCGGAGACGCCATCGATTTTCTGGAGATCGAGCTGCAGCCATTGGTCAACGCCGGGGCCGTTGGCGCACCAGCGCGTGTCCGGATTGCCATCGAAAGCATTCGCAGCGGTGTTGCCCTTTTGCGCTTCCTCGGATGAGGCGCTTGCCGGGACTTCCCAACTCATTGCGCCCGGCTCCGCAACCCGGTTGCCATCCGCTTGCAGCCCGTAACGATGGAAGCGCCAATCGGCGTCGAACGACTCGCGGACCCGCAGATTCTCCAATCCGGCTGGCGGAGGAAATGCAAGGTTGCTGGCTCGCGAGTTCGTCAAGGGACATGCCAGCCATGCGATCGCAACGGCGTGGGTGATTGAAAAACACTGGCGAATATTCATGGGATTTTTAGTTGGGAAATAAGTGATAGCCGCCCCGCGCGAAGATGTCATCAACCCTTTGTGGGTATTCGATAGCTCAAGGCTGCAGCGCCAGCAGTTCCCCGATGCTTTGGGTCATACCGGGCAATACCAATTCGGGGCGGATGTCTGCAAGTGGCTGCAAAACAAAGCGTCGCTGGCAAAGACGGGGATGAGGAAGAACCAGTACCTCGCTGTCGATGATTTGATTGCCGAAATATAACAAATCGAGATCGATGGGCCGCGGGGCGTTGCGTTCGCGCAAAGCTTGTCTTCCAAGGTCTGCTTCGATCTGTCGCGTGAGGCCCAGGAGTTCGAATGCATCGCCATTGAATCCGATCTCTATCACCGAGTTCAGGAATGCTTCCGATCCCGCCGGACAATCGACGGGTTCTGTTTCATAGATCGGGGCTTCGAGAAAGAGCTCGCCGGGGTTTGCGATTTTCCGAAGCCGATCCACTGCCGCCCGCAGGTTGGCGCGGCGGTCGCCGAGGTTCGAGCCGAGGGAAATGCCTGCGCGCGGCATGGCTAGTCCTTGAGGTTTTCCAGTTGGCTGATCCCATAGGCCGCCTTGACGCGCTTGTTGGCTCCTTCAACCGAAGCTGACGGAATGATCAGCGGCCGTTCGGCACCGAAGAGTTCGATGACATGAAACTCCGGTGGTTTTTCGGGATGCAGAAGTTCATGGGCATGCGCCAAATCGCGGACTTCAACGCCGTTGATCTTGTCCACCGCGTAACCCGCGAAGTCATCCAACTGGCTGGTCACCGGATCGCTTTGGATGCGCGTGAGGACGACGATATCCTTGTGCTTGGCGAACAAGCCTTTCGGGACGTAGTCAGTATAAAGCCGCCGCACCGTCACGTCGTCGAATTTCGAAGCGGCGAACAGGTTGGTGTCCAGCGGTTGGAAAACCAATCCCGCGAAAACCATATAGCGCGGCTTCTTTTCATACTGGATCGAATACATCCGTGACCACTCGAGCGGTTTCAATACGATGTCGACATCGTTCGCCGCACCCGCGCGGAGATAGCGCACAGCGACTTTGTCACCGGCATACTTGCGCTCGACGATTTCGTTGAGGTTCACATTCTCGCCATCGATTGTTATCATTCCAGCGCTGTCCACCTGCTTGCCATCCAGCGACATCAATATATCTCCCGCCTGCAGGATGCCATCGCTTGAACTGGTTGGAACAACCTTTGTAATCAACACGCCGATGCCATCCGGCTTGAGACCAAGCGCCTTGCGCATCGCCGGATTGTACAACGGGAACTCGCTGATTCCGAGATTGGCATAAGAGTCGTATTTGCCATCTTCGATATCCTTGAGAAAGCGGCGGATGACGGGAGGCGGTATGATATAGCCGGTGTTGTCAGTTTGGCTCAGACCCTGGAAGGCGACGCCAACGACCTTGCCATCCTGTACGACAGGTCCACCGGAGTTGCCGGGATTGATGGCGGCATCGATTTGAATGACGAGATGCGAGTCGGCCCGTGAATGTGCATAAGGCCGGAAATCGATGCGTGAAACGACTCCGCGGGTCACTGACAGGCGTTCGCCGCCGACGGGATAGCCGATCACGCGAACCTGCGATTCCAGTGGCGGAACTTCGCCGAAATCGAACACAGGCAGGGCTTCGAAGTCGCTGAAATCTTCGACTGAAAGCAGCGCGAGATCGCAGTCATGCGCCACGAAATCGACCTTCGCCGGATATTTGACGGGGCTTCCGTAAACCGTCACCAGCAGGCGGCGGCCGTTGGAAATCACGTGTGCGTTGGTGAGGATTTTGTTTTTACCGATGATGAAGCCGGTGCCGATCCCGCCGCCGAAAGCACCCGCGTTCCATGGCGTCGTATAGTCGGGAACCTGTGTGGCGGATTCGATCCGGAGCACGGACTTGTAGATCGCGGAAGGAACCGAAGGGGTTTGCGACCACGCCACGGCCAGCATCGGAATGACCGGTAAAACAGGGCGGAGCAGGCGTAACATGGGAATGGCCGGATCTTATGCGGCGGCACTTTGGCGGCAAACGAATTCTACGTATGATCACTCAAACAAAGCGGCCCTGAACAGAGGTTTGGTGGTTTGCGAATCCCAATAACCGAAACCCGCTTTCCAATCCCACAGCGTCCATGGAATGTGGCGTTCCTCCGCAAGAGTCCGGACATCGCGGGCATAGCGCATGCGGCTGGATGCGTCGGCGAGGTTGTGGCTCCCAAACTCGCCCAGATGCACTGGCCGGCCGAAGTGATCCGACCATTCGCGCGCGAGATTCAGAAGATCTCTAACAGCATTCGCCGAGCATGGATTGCAGTCCGCGGGGAGCGTGTTGTAGGCATGGATAAATGACGCGATGTCGTTGTTTTCGCGGAAGATTTCAGGAACCGCAAAGGGGCTTGTGGGCGGTCCGGGGTAAGTGATGCCGCGAAGCCCTTCGAGCTGCACCCAGCCGGCTCCCTGATGGGTGAAGTAGAAGGGTTCGTAACAATGGACGGTGACAACGATGCGATCGTCGGCATCGGGCAATCGCAGTTTTTCCAACTCGCGGATGTCGCCCCATTTCCCCGGACTCACCAGAATGATTCTCTCCGGATCAATGCTCCGAATGGCGGCGATGGTCTCAGCGTAGATCGGATTCGCGACCTCGGTGGTCAAGGCGTCGCGGGGTTCGTTGAGCAGTTCCAGAAAAAGTTCCGGCGGCCACGATTTGAAATGGTCGGAGATGGTTTTCCAACTCGCGATGAAGCGTGCCCTATGCGCGGCGGGATTGGTGGTGAGGTCATCGAAGTGATGCCAATCCAGGATGACATGCATCTTCTTTTCCAGGGCACGCTTCAGCACGGGCTCCAAATCTGTTAGAAGCGTCGGATCGATATCAAATCCCGTTGCGTTAGGTTTTAAATTGAAATGCCATGCAACCGGCACGCGGATGTGATCGAAGCCTTCCGCGGCGATGCGGTCGATGTCATCGGTGCTGTAACGGATGCCCCACGAGTAAGGTGGCGGGGCGTCCCAGCAATTTCCAAGATTCACCCCGCGCTTGATTCCGGCGAGCGCGCGGCTGGCAGGCGAATCGGCTGGCAGCCGGGCCGGCGGAATGAAGCCCGGCAATGTCGCCGCCCTTGCATGAAGGCGCAGAGTGACCTTCTGTCCGGCCTTCGTTTGCAGGGTCTGCGAAATCGGACGGTTCTGCCAGGTAGCGGCGACGGACTTTCCGTCAAGGGCTTCGGCGTTTGCCAAAGGCCAATCGCCTGGAGCGAGATACGGTCCGTATTCCGGTTTCCAATAGACCGGGCCGCTCGCCCCAGTCGTTGTTTCAAAGCTGCCGTTTTGGAGTTGCGTGCCTTGGGCTGTTAGATTGTCCCACAGCAGCTCCTTGCGGAAGGAGAAGCCGGGCTTTTCCTCCTCCCAGCAGCCACCGAGCACGAGGTCCACCGGGCCGTCGGCAAGGGGCGTGAAGCTGATGGTGATTTCCCGCCAATCCCAACAGCGGATCGGGAAAACGATGTCAGTCAGCCGCTCGCGAACCGCCGGATCTTTTTCCCAAGGGGCGGGTGTGGCGCTGCCGGATGATACGATGACATCCTTCAATGCCGGGCTTTCCCCCGGGACTCTTAACCAGCAGCGGCCTTCGGTCGCTTGGCGGAGGCTTCCCTGGGCTGCGAGAAAATCGGGGCAGAGGAGGGGCAGAAGTATGAGAAAGCGTGTCATTGAAATGGAGAATTGATCCGGGCTTGCGGGGCCGCTGCGGGGTCGCTATTCCCTACGGCATGGACCACCACGTTTATTTCTGGCTGAATGAAGAACATCAGAATGCGGATGATCGCGCGACCTTTGAAAAGGGCCTCGACTCGCTGTTCAAGATAGACCTCGTGGAGGGTGGGCGCTGGGCGATACCGGCGAAAGTGGTCATCCGTCCGGTGATCGACCAGTCATGGGATTACGCACTGACGATGCGGTTCAAGTCCATTGAGGATCACGACAACTACCAGGAAGATCCGGACCACCATGTGTTCATCAATGCGTTCAAGGATTGGTGGGCGCAGGTGCAGGTGCGCGACCTCGCGTGACGGTCAGCGCATGAATTGGCGCAACTCGGATTTCAATTCCTCGGGCCAGTCGAGCGTGTCGAGCGTCTTCGCTTCGGCCCATACCGGATCGATTTTCAACAACTCCTGGAAATAGACGGCGGCATCGTCCGTGGCGCCGACCAGTGATGCGGCGATCGCCAGCAAGGCCACCGCGTTTTCATATTTCTCCGGCGGAAATCCAATCTGCCGGCCGCTTGTTAGAAATTGATAGGCCCGCGCGGAATTGCCCGTCAACAAGGCCACCCATCCGGCACGCAGCGCGAAATTTCCATCGCGTGGAAAGCGATGCATGCCCGTTGTTAGAATTTGCATCGCCTGGCCCGGATCGGCGTTTTCGAACGCGGTATAGGCGGCCTCCGCGTAGTCGCCGGGAATATGGGTCTCGACCGGATGTTCGGTGATCAATTCAATCCAGCGGGGATGCGCGTTCTTGTAATCGCCAAGGGCGGTGTAAGCCAGTGCTTCGGCCCGCAGACATGGCTCTGGGGGGGCACCGAGATTGCGCGCCAAAGCGGTGAGTTTCAGCGTCGTTTCGAATTCCTCCGTGTGCGTGGAAAATGCCAGCGCCGCTTTCAAACACGCGGCGGCAAAACGCGGCTTGCCCACCGATGCCACCGTCGCCGGATCGAGCAGGCGCGCGGCAATCGCCTTGCGTTGTTCGGGCGTGGTGTCCGGACCGACATCGATCGCCGCCAGTTCCCCACCGGCCCATGTCCGCATTTCGGTGAACGCGGGCATGAAGTCCGCCTGTTCCCAGCCATCCCAATCCTCGCGCAGCCGAATGGCTGTTAGATCGGGAAACTCATCGGGCCACAGCGACAACGCGTCGGCATTGCGGTTTTCCAAGCGGGCGATGCGCGCCACGGCGAGCCGCTTCAGCAAGTCGGGAAGGTTCTCGGCGATGGAGAGTGATGCCTGGATCCATGGGACGTGATCCGATTGCAAGGCGATTTGCAGTGCCAATGCCGCCGACGGTCCCTTTCCTCCTGTCTCGCGGATGGCGGTTTGAATGGCCGTGTCATCGCCGCTGGAAAAGGCGCTGGTGATTTTCTGATCCGGCGGTGGAAGATTGGTTTGCGCCAAGCGGGATGTTAGAAGATCCAGCGCGTCGGCGGCGGGTTGAGGCTGTGAGCCAGTGAGTGCCGTAAAGACCGATTCAAAGTTCAGCGAAGGGAAAACCCCTTGTAGGATTTTCAAATCACAGGCTTTGGCGGCTTCGACCCGGGCGTCGCGATCCACCTGAGCAAGAGACCGCTGGTCTTCGGCCAATTGCCAGCCGGATACCGCGGCACCAAGATTTTCCAGAGCTTTCAAATGCGTGGGATCAATTGAAGCAGATTGGCTTGCAGCCTCACTTTTTCCGGGCAACGGCAATAGCTGGTGAATGGTCAAAGTGCCGTCCTGCTCGCCGGTGAAGATCCGGTTCTGGTCAAATGCCATGCTCGTCACGGCCGAGTTTGTGAGGATCCCGGCCTGGATGCAGACGGGAGAACTAAATAGATTGGTGCCGGGAGGAAACCTTACCAATGAACTTTCAACGACAAAGGGAGAATCGCCCGACTCTCTGAACATGCCGGTCCAGATATTGGGTTGGGCGCTCCACGAAAAGCGTTTCTCATGTTCGGACGCGTTAAGCGTATCGACGTCGCTTTGTCCGCGTCCCGAAAATGACGGGCGATGGTGAGGACCTTTGGATTCAAGTGCCAAAACCTGTTTGCCATCGCTGGAAAATTGTCCGTAAAGGTAACGCACAAAGATGTCCTGATCCTCGGTGACCACCGGGGCTGTGGGCGAAATGGGAACTTTTATTAACCCGCCCGTTTCTGTTAGAATGGATAGCTCGGTGCGATTCAAATAGGCCGCAATCGGCTGGGGGTTGTTGCCTTCTTCCGGAGGCAGTGTGCGAATCACTTGTCCGGTTGCCGCGTCACGAATGTTCCAAGTGACCGGAAACGCGGTCCCGGTGGGATGCGCCAAAAGTAATCCATCCGGCGAAAACACAATCACCGACGCGGGTGTTAGAGAATCGGGAAAGGAGCCAAGGTCGCAGATCGGTTTCAGTGTGGTGGCATCGCAGAGCAGCGTTATTCCTCCGCGCTGCACGACGATCGATTTTCCGGATGGGTCATGAATCAGCGCGCGGGTTTCGCAGGCAGGCACAGGAAACAGCACGCTTTCCACCTTCTGGGTTTGGATGTTCCAGCGGACGGTTGTGTTCGATGCGCCTCCGAGGCTGGCCCAAAGCGTCAAAGGTGGCATGAATGCGAGCTGCTTGACAGGACCCGAATGCTTGATTCTAACAGAAGGACACGACCAAGTGGTTTTTGAAAACAGCTCTTCCAATTTGCCGCGCGCTTCTTCGGAGGCTGGGTCTGCCTTTAATGCGGCGATCAGCAGTGGAACCGCGCGCTCTGGTCGGCTCGCATTTATCTCGGCCATCGCGTTGTCGATGCGCGCTGCGGCGAGTTGTCTCCGCAGCGCAGTGTCCGCTGCCGAAATCGATTTTGCCGCTGGCGTTACAGTAAGCTTCCCCGCTGGCTTATCTTCCGGTTTGCAGCTAAAAAGTCCCAGCGCGCATGCCAACAACGTGGCCGCAGGCTTCCCCCGGCTGCGCGATCGCGCCGCCTTGAGCCGGCTGCGGGGGCTGGGCATTCAGGGATTCAACGCCGCGACGGGCATTTCGTGTCTGTCTGGATCGCATTCAGAGCCCGCTCTTTTGGATGAGGGCACGGAGTTGCTTTTGAAATTCCAGGATATCTTCCTGCGTGGGTCGGTAACCCGGGGTGTCCGGATCGAGGCCAGGCCGTCCGCTTTGATCGAGCATCCAGATGGCCGTTTCGCCGTCGCTGAAGGTGGCCTTGCCGCTCACCAACGCGCCCGGCAGCGTGAGGCTGTCCATCGTCACGGTGACCACTCCGGTTGGAATGGGCGCTGGCTTTTCCTCTTCCTTGGGCACGACTTTGGGCTCCTCCACCAGCTCGATCCCGAGATCCAAAATGAGAAATCGGGTGTCCATGTAAGTGAGCGAATGGCCGAAATCCTCCTTCAGGTGACGCTGGAGGTCAGACATCGTCGCGCCCGCGGCAGCCCAGTTCTTGAGGGCTTCCGTTTGTTCCGGACTGAGCTTGCTGGCGCTGAACATGGTCGGATTTTCGGGAGATGGCCGCGCCTTGCCAAGAAGATTGAGAGCCCAGAAACCAGAAACCAGAAACCAGACGAAGAAACGGGCAGATTACCGATGGCTCTTCACGTCGACGTTGGATGTTGAACGTTCGATGTTCGATGTTCTCAATCTCCTCATGCTGCAAGTCCTCCGCGAACGTTTCGGTCATGAGGCGTTTCGGGAAGGACAGGAACCGGTCATCCGCGCGTTGTTGGAGGGCCGTTCCGCGCTTGCTGTCTTTCCAACCGGTGGCGGGAAATCGATTTGCTATCAACTGCCCGCATTGATGATGGATGGCCTGACGCTGGTCGTCTCACCATTGATCGCGCTGATGAAGGACCAAGTGGATGCGTTGCGCGCCAAAGGGATCGCGGCGGCGCGCTGGGATTCCACGCTGGATGTCGCGGCACTGGCGGAACTCCACCGGTCGCTTGAAGAGGATGCGGTGAAAATCCTTTACGTCGCGCCGGAGCGTTTTTCGAACGAAGTTTTCCGCAAGCGCCTTAAATCGCTGCGCGTTGCTTTGGTCGCAATCGATGAAGCCCACTGCATTTCCGAATGGGGCCACAACTTCCGGCCTGACTATCTCAAGCTCGCGAAAATCTGCCGGCGTCTTCCCCAGGCGCGGGTGTTGGCACTGACGGCAACCGCCACGCCGAAAGTGGCGCGCGACATCCGCAAGCAGTTCCGCATTGCCACCGGTGACCACGTGCAACTGAGTTTTCACCGGCCGAATCTTTATCTCCGCGTAACTCCTTGCGACGCGGCAAAGCGAAAGGAACTTCTGTTAGAGAAATTGCAGGCAATGGATGGCGCTGCGATCGTTTATGTAACCCGCCAGGAGACAGCCGAGGAAATCGCGACATTCATGGCCAAGAATGGGATCAGCGCGAGGGCCTATCACGCCGGCTTGCCCGCGGAATTCCGGGCCGACGCACAGACAGCCTTCATGGAGGGGAATGTGCGCGTGATGGTGGCCACGATCGCGTTCGGCATGGGCATCGACAAAGCCGGCATCCGGGCGGTGTTTCATTACAATCTTCCGAAAAGCCTCGAAAACTACAGCCAGGAAATCGGCCGGGCGGGGCGCGACGGCAAGCCCGCCGATTGCGAGATGTTTGCCTGTGCCGACGATCTAATTGTTCTCGAAAATTTCATCCATGCCGACCATCCCTCGCCCCGTGCTTTGGGGAATCTGTTAGATCGGGTTTTGCGTTTGGGAACGGCGTTCGACGTCTCTCATTACGAACTCTCCACCGTTTGCGATATCCGGCCCGCGGTGGTTGCTACCGTGCTGGCCTATCTCGAACTCGAAGGATTCATCGAAGCCACCGGCACCTTTTATGCGACCTATCGCGCCAAGTTGTTGCGCAAGCCCGACGAGATTCTCAACGGCAGGCCGCCCGCCGAACGCAAGCTCCTCAAGCGCTTGCTCGATGCGGGCGAATTGAAACGTTGGTGGTGGTATTTTTATCCGACGAAGCTTGCCGCCGAATTCAGTTGTTCGCGTGCAAAGGTCGTCGCCATTTTAACAGAACTGGCGGCTGCGGGCGATATCATGCTGACCGTCTCCGGTGTCCGCCACGCCTACAAACTCAAGCGCGATCCCGGCGATCTTGCGGCATTGGCCTCTGCCTTCTCCCAAAGATTCCAAACACGCGCGGATGCCGATCTTGCCCGCCTCCGCCAGGTGCTCGATCTGTCCGCATGTCGGGGATGCCTTACGGCGGCGCTGTTGAAATACTTCGGCGAGAAATTGGATGCGCCCTGCGGTCATTGCGATCGCTGCGATGGCTTGGCGGCGAAAACCATCAAGCGTCCCAAAACCCGCCGCGCCACCGATAAGGAACTCGAGCTTGTTAAAAATCTCACCACCGAAAAGCACGCCGCCCTCGCCACCCAGCGCCAGCTCGCGCGCTTTCTCTGTGGCATGGCCAGTCCCGCAAGCACCCGCGCCCGGTTGACGCGGCACGATACCTTCGCGTTGTTTGCGGATCTTCCCTTTGCGGACGTGCTCGCCATCGCCGGCGCGTTTCTGCCACTGTAGCGGCGCGTCTATGACCGCCGGTGTTTGGAACGCGAATTCAAGCCACGATCTAAAAGAAGTTATCCAGCGGCGGTCATAGACGCGCCGCTACATTTTGAGGATCGCGCATTTGCCGGATGACATTCACATGCTATGTTGCCAGATGCAGGTATCCATCCAGGAAGCGAAGGCCAATCTATCGAGCTTGATTGCAGCGGTGGAGAAAGGTGAGGAAGTGGTGATCGCCCGCCGCAACACGCCCGTCGTCAGGTTGCTGCCCGTGGCGGCGGAAAGCCCGACCCCACCGAAGGGGCCGCTTGAATATCTAACCGAACTGCCCGCCAAGCTGGATCAATTCCTGGAGAAAAAATTCGAGGAGGAACTGGCGCGGGATTTCAAAGGCAAGAGAAAATCCTAACTTGCCTCGGAAAATCACGTTCCAACTATTTCGCGAAATTCGTGCCAGCCCCCTTGCGTCGCGTGGAAATCGCGGCATTTTGGAGGCCCTATGAACGCCTCCAAAGATCTAAGCAAACAAGCCCCCACAAGTCCCCGCGTCCGCGTTGGTGGATACGCGATTCTCGCCCGTATGGCCGACAAGGGACGCGCCGATATCGCCGGCACCGTGGGCGACTATCACTTCGACTGTCCGCTCGACAACTATCTCTTCGGGTTCAAAAACGTCAAAGGCGCCGATGTTAGAAAACAGCTCGAAGCCGGTGCGACCAATGAGGACATCGCCGCATGGATCGATGCCAATGGCGATCCCAAGACCGAAGCGGAGACGAAGGCATGGTCCGACAGCGTCGAAGCCGCGCGTCCTTATGACAATCCAGACAAGCAGGAATGGTTCATCGGCGTTTGCAAGGAAGCGGGCTGCGATCCCGCGAAAAGCACGCTCTTCGACTTCCTTGAGACCGACGACAAGACGAGCTTTTCGAAATAGCAGGGTTCCGTTATTGGTTATTGGTTAATTGCTATCAGGAAAGAATTCCCTATTAACCAATAACCATTAACTGATAACTCACTAAAGCGAAGTCGCCAGCCAATCATGGAAGACCGCGGGATCGGCGGGCATGAGGGTGGCGACTTTTTCGCGCTGTGCGAGGATGGCGAGGCGTTCCGGAACTTCGACGACGTTGGGCCCAAGTTCGGCTGCCATCACGTCGGGGAATTTTGCGGGATGCGCGGTTTCCAGGGTGATGGTAGCGGTTCCGGGATGAGCCGCGCGCCATCGTTGCGCGGCCAGCCAGCCCACCGCGCCATGCGGATCGAGGTCGTAGCCATGCATCACCTTCGCCGTGCGGATCGCCGCGCGGGTTTGGTCGTCGCTGAAGGTCATGCCCGTGATCTTCGCCTTGATAGCGTCCCATGAATCGCCGAAGAGACGGGTCATGCGGACGAAATTCGAAGGCGCGCCGACATCCATGGCGTTGGAGATTGTCGCAACGCTGGGTCGCGGCGTGTAGGTTCCTGTCAGGAGGTATTCGGGCACCACGTCGTTGCGATTGGTGGCAGCCACAAATTGTTCGACCGGCAGGCCCATCCGCATCGCCAGCAACCCGGCTGTTAGATTTCCGAAATTTCCCGACGGCACCACGAACACGGGCTTCACTCCTTCGGGGAGCTGGCGCGCCGCATGGATGTAATAAAACGATTGCGGCACAAGGCGCGCGAGGTTGATGGAATTCGCCGATGTTAGATTCAACCGCTCCGACAAGTCACGGTCGAGAAACGCGGATTTGACGAGCGCCTGGCAATCGTCGAAGGAGCCTTGGATTTCCAGTGCGGTGATGTTGCCACCCAGAGCGGTCAGTTGTTTTTCCTGAAGGCCAGAAACCTTGCCCTGCGGGTAAAGAATCACCACGCGCGTGCCCGGCACATTGTGAAATGCGGAAGCGACTGCACCGCCGGTATCGCCGGAGGTTGCGACCAGGACAGTGAGCTGCCGGTCGTCATCACGCGTCAGCCATGCCATCAAGCGCGCCATGAAGCGGGCTCCAAAATCTTTGAAGGCAAGCGTCGGTCCGTGGAAGAGTTCGAGGATGTGATCGCCTGGAGCAAGTGTCACCAGCGGCGCGTCGAAGGTCAGGGTTCCTTCCACGATTTCACGAAGCACCGCCGCCGGAACATCGTCCCCAAAGAACGCCTCCGCGACCGCAAAGCCGATTTCCTGAAAACTCAGGTGCCGCCAGATCTGCCAGAACGAGGCGTCGAGCACCGGCAACTCATCAGGCATGTAGAGCCCGTTGTCGGGAGGCAAGGAGCGCAGGATCGCTTCCTTGAGATCGACGCGGTGGGTTGGAGTGGTGGTGGAATGATAAAGCATGTGGAGCTTAAATCACATGCACCCCGCGCGGATTGATGCGTGAGACGTAGGTTTGGTTTTCGATCGGAATTTTTGAAAACACCTTGCTGACGGCTTCGGCAACCTTGCGGGCGATTTCCTCCCCTTCGCAGAGCGCGAATACCGAAGGGCCCGCGCCGGAAATTGAAAAGCCGAGCGCACCCGCCGAGAGCGCGGCGCGTTTGGCGGTGTAGAAATCGGGAATCAACTTCTGACGCCGTGGTTCTGCGATGACGTCATGGATGGAGCGCGAAATGAGGCCGTAGTCTTCCTGGATCAATCCGCAGAGCAGGCCACCGAGGTTGCCGATCTGCTGGGTCGCGTTTTCTAACGGGATTTCCTTTGGCAAAATCTCGCGCGCGACTTTTGTTAGAATTTCGATGTCGGGATGCACCACCGCGGCCCAAAGATTTTTCGGAGCGGGGATCTGCGCGAAATCGAGTTCGTCATTCGAGCGGATGAAGACGATGCCACCGAAGAGGCAGGGCGCGACGTTGTCGGCATGCCACGCGCCGTCCGCCGAAGCTTCGCCGGCCATTGCGAAGGGGAGCAGTTGCTTCTTGCTGAGAGGATCGCCGATCAGCTTGTTCACGGCGAAGGCCCCGGCGACCGCTGAGGCGGAAGATGAGCCGAGACCGGAGCCGAATGGCATTTTCTTATGGATCTCCATCTCGATCCCGCGATCGGTCATGCCGAGGTGCTTGAGCAAATCGAGGGCAGCGACGCCGGCGGTGTTTTGCGCGGGATTTTTCGGGAGCTTGCCGTTGTCGCCGGTGATCTGGGTGATGTGCAGGCCGGGCTTGTCGCAATGGCGCACGACGATCTCATCGCCGGGGGCATCGATGGCAAAACCGAGGACGTCATACCCGCAGGCGACGTTCGCAACGGTGGCGGGCGCGAAAACGCGGATTTCAGAAGAAGAGGACATAGGGCCGGAAGCGGGCGGAGTCTGCGGGCGGACCTTGCCCCCGTTCAAGCCCGGAAAATGGCCAGCCGGCGCTTATCGCACGATGTCGTAAACCTGAATCCGGCGCGTCAGGGGCTTGAGGACCTCGTTGACCTTCTTCAGGTGCAGGGGATTCTTTTCATAACCATGCAGCGATTCCGCGGAATCGAAGCGGACGGTGAGACCGACATCGAACGAGTCATCGACGACGGGCCGTTCGCTGGCGAGGGCGGTGCCGGTATCGAGGAACTTGATTCCCGGGATGACACGGAGTTCCGAGCAAGCGGCAAGCAAGGCCGCGCGGTCGCTGGCATTGCCGGGGCGCTTCTGCCACATCAGAACCACATGATCGACGCTGCCATGAGGAGCAGGTGGGGCGATGGTTGCGCAGGAGGACAGGGCGATGATGGAAGCGAGAGCGAGGATGGATTTCATGGAAAGGAAGAGAGTTGCTAGTGTTCAGTGTTCAGTTTTCAGGAAAGAGAGGTGCCGAGTGCCGAGTGAGAAGTGGAAGAGTTCGAAATCTGAGATTCTTGCTATCAACCATCAACCATCGACTATCAACTTCTTCAATTGTTTCCAACACTCAACACTCAACTTCTTTAAAAAAACAGGAAGTGCTTTTTCTTCTTCTTATACGAACCATCGCCGACGGAGATGACTTCGATGTGGACGGTCGTCACGCCTTCGCCATAGAAGCCCAGTTTTTTGGCGGCGCGGGGAGTGACATCGAGGATGCGGCCGGGAATGAAGGGGCCGCGGTCATTGATGCGGATTTTCACGGATTTGCCGTTTTCCTCATTGGTAACTTTAATAAGACAGGGCAGGGGCAGTGTCTTGTGGGCACCTGTCAGATGCCATGGCATGACCTTTTCTCCCAGCGAGGTGGTGCCGCGTTTCAAGCCGAAGAACGAGGATTCGTTATACCATGAGCAGCCCCCGCTTTCTTCATAGTTGAGCGCTTCATCGACACCCATCGGTTGATAGTGCTGGCCGCGGACGTTGTAGCCTGCCGTCTGATAGCCGTTGTGGCCGCCGGGTCGCGAGAAGCACGACGATAGCAGGACCGCCGCGAGGGTGCAGGCGATCGCCAGGAAAATGGGTGGGTTTTTCAAACGGACGTGACGCTTATTTTCGCTCGCGGATGACCTGCAAAGTGGTGGCAACCTTTTCCTTCATTTCCTTGCCGGGTTTGAACTTCACCGCCGCGCGCGCGGGGATCGGGACATCCTTGCCGGGGTCTTTCGGATTGCGGCCAATCTTCGCCTTCATCTCGCGCACTTGGAAGGCACCGAAATTCCGCATCACCACTGTGTCACCCTGCGCCAGCGATTCGGTGATCTCATCGATCAACGATTGCACGACCTCAAGCACGTCCTGCTGGGTGATCTCAAGACCCTTGGCTCCCAGTTGATCGGTGATTTTGATGACGAGTTCGCGTTTTGTAATGGTAGCCATGGGTGGATGAAGGATGTTGAGAGTTAAAGGCCTGCGCAGATTAAATCATTAGCGTGACAAATTTGTCTCGATAAAAATCCGTTAGCTTAATGCGATTTTCGTGCCAGTGGCGAAAGAAACGCTCGGCGATCCTTACATTTGCCGCCTATGTCCGGAAATCGGCCCTCGTTCACGGTTCTGGATCGATTTCCAGCACTCCCGCGGTGGTGCGGAAATGGAGTTTTGCGAATTTCCCCAGGACAGTCGGGCCGTCGCGCCTGACCAGTTCGCGGGCCGCTTGGGTGACGGCGTCCGAGGCCCCGAGTGGCAGTTTGATCCCGCAATCCGCCGAGGTTTTGTCCATCCAGTCGATGAATCGCTCGCGCGCCAGGATCGAAGCGGCGGCGACGGCGGTGTCGGACTCGCCTTTCGTCCGTTGTTCGAGTTGGATGCGCAGGCCTTTTTCCGCGAGGGCCCGCTGGAGAATTTCCGGTCGTGCAAATTGATCGCTCAGCGTGCGCGGACAATCCGGCCGCGCCGCCGCCAGGGTTTCGATGACCCGCGCGTGCCCCCAGGCGAGGAGGCGGTTGAGGTTTTTGAATGACGTGTGCAGCTCGTTGTATCGCTCCGGCCCGATCGCGACCACCGCGTTCGTGCAGCCGGGCGTCTCGCGGATGACCGCGGCCAGTTGGCGGATGCGGGCGGGGCTCGTGACGCGCTTCGAGTCCATGATGCCGGCATCGATCAAGCGGCGGGCGATCGTCGCATCCGTATAAGCGCCGGCGATCACGAGGGGGCCGAAGTAATCGCCCTTGCCGCTTTCATCGATGCCGAAGTGCGGGGAGAACTTGTCGGGCTCGAGGACTTCCTCATAGCCGAGTTTTGCGACACCGGTGATCTCGGGCTCCAGAATGAAGCGGATGAAATCCTCGGTGTCCTTGCCTTGGATGAGGACCTTGGGCCCTTTTTCGTAAACCGTCACGTTCAGCTTGCCCTTCTTGGCGGAGAACAGGGCGTAGGGTTTTGTTTCGAAATCATAGCCGCGCTCGTCGAGAACTGCGCGCAGCTTCACCGCCTGGGCGGAAGTGATGGGCGCGGTGTGTGAGGTCATGGTAAGTCCTCACTCCACCACCACAAACATCGCCCCGAATTGATTGCTTCTAACAGGTGCGCTGGGATTCACGGCCATTTGCGAAATGTCGCCATCCAGGAAGAGCGCATTCTTGCAACCCAGCTTGAGGAACAATCCCGCGAAGTCCCAGAAATTCACCAATTGTCCGGGCGCTGTGATAGCAAAGACGAGCTTGCCATCGCCATCGATCCCGACGCCGTTGCGGTGGAGTTTGCTGGAGGAATTTTCGTGGAAGGCGGGGTGCCTTGCGCCGTCGATCAATAGCATCGGGCCGGATTGCACGGCGAGATCGATCGTTGTCGCGTCCGCGCGGAAGGATTGCTCGCGTTGCGAAAACGCTGTCGATGTTGCGATGCGCGCGTTGGGCTGCTGGTTCTTTGATTCGATCCAAACAACGCCATTCGGTTTAAGGAAAAAGTTTCCAGCGGCATCGGCGAGGTTGAGGTTGTGCAGCGTATTCCCGCGTTCGATATGCAAGCCGCTGGGGATTCCATTGGGCTCGAAGATGCCGGCGTTCATGATGAACGCGACTGACTTTTTTTCACTCGCGAACGCGGCCTGTGCCCTGTCGAAACTGCGGAAGGGAATGCCCTTGTGGTCTTTCCAAACCACCTGGACCTTCGATGGTTCAAGCCGCACCACACGGAAGGTCGCTCCCGCGTATTGAACCTGTTCTTCGACGATCGCGGCGTTAAGAGCGCCGTGGATGACGAGAACGAGGAGCAATGAGAAGCGGATCACAAGGGAGCGCGGGCGTCTCGCCCGCTCTTGTTAAAATTAAAGGTGCGGGCGGGACGCCCAATACTGTCATTTTAGCCATTAAGAGTAAGAAAAATTCAACCGCAGATGAACAGGATGAACGCA
>JANMJQ010000334.1:0-14070 GCA_031371445.1 Akkermansiaceae bacterium | reverse complement strand
GTCGTCGTTTTCGAAGTCCGATCGCAATCTGTTAGAAAAACGGCGCTCAGGATCGCAAGCGTGGCGGTAGGTTTCATGATCGTCTATTGGAGGGGATGGCCGAGATTGACAACGGCATTGTTGCCTCCCGCATACGGCGCGCCAAGACGGGGTTGCCAATCCTGATGGGGAAAATACGCGGGCCCGCGCCGGCGGTAAACCGTGAGCATCAGCGAAAAGCCGACGAGGACGGGAACGATCGATGCCGCGGCGATGAATACCGAGAGTTTGTATTTGATTTTTTCCGCCTCAGCTTCCTCGCGCTGCCGGGCGCTTTCCATGATGATCAAATCGCTGCGGTTCAGGGCGTTTGCGAGCCAATAGCGCAGCATGTCGGTGGCTTCGCTGGCAGCCGCTTTCACCTTGTGACCATCATCGGGTTCGGAGGCCGCGCGCCGATGGCTGTCGGCAACCGCGCGCCGGACTTGATCGGGCATAAGGTGGTCAACCAACTGCCCGTCGGGAATGATCCATGGGCTATCTTTTTCACCAGGCACATGCAGGACGACGCAATGGATCGGCGATTTGCACCAGGCCTTGGCGAATTCCTGCGCGACATGACCGGGCGGGGCTCCCTCCAGACTCTTCAGGACGATCACGATCACTTCGATGCCATCGCGTCTGTAAACCTCGAGCGGTTCGGAAATTTCTTTGGTGAGCTGCGCATCGAGATACCCTTCCGGATCGAAGATCGATTCGGAAGGGCGCTTGCCGTAGAGGAAATCCGTCGACTCGCCTGCGTGCGCGGGCAGCGCGGCGAAGTAGCAAACGACGATTGTAAGAATCCGGAAGGTCATGGATTCGCCGCGTGGAAGTTGCGGGCACCGAAGCGTTTCCATGCCCGTTCGAGTTGCTTGCGCATGTCGGTGAAGAACCGGATCACCGCATCACCCGCTTTGCCTTGCCGCCATACGGAGGTCATGCCCGATAGGATCGATTTCCATTCGTCGTCGGACAGAAAGGGTTCAGCCGCGTAGCCGGGCACCGCCGCGGCCTGGCCGGTGCCGGAGTTGATGAGTAGCAAGACGGTCCATGCCCGCTCGTCCGCGGTTTCCTTGGCATCCAGCGGGCAGGCGTTGAGCAACCAAAAGCCAAACAGCGACAGGTTGGATTCCGGTGGCAAACTCACCGTGTAAACACACCATTGGAATTGCGGAAAACGCTTTTTCAGAACCGCACAAGCAGCCGATATTTTTACCTGGTCTGATTCTGTTAGAATGCCGCTGGCATCGAGGATTGGTAGAAGCGGTGGCGGTTCTCCGGGGAACATGGCCATGCTATCCGCGCCGGAAAAACTGCAGGCGGGGCACCACTTCGAATCCAGCTTCACCGGCCGCCCGCAGGACGGGCACGAAATGACGCCGACATTCGGCCGGCGTGGCGGCCTGCGGCGGGATGTCGTGGGTTCGCTCATTTTTCGAGGCGGATCGCGGTGGATCGCCCGTGGGCGTCGAGGCCTTCCAGCCGCGCGAACTCCGCGACCACTGGCAGCGATTTTCTAACAGATGCCTTGTCGAGGCGGACAACGCTGGTGCGGCGCTGGAATTGGTCCGCGCGCAGTCCTGAAAACGAACGGCCTCCGCCCCCTGTTGGAAGCGTGTGGCTGGGGCCCGCAAGGAAATCGCCGACCGCCACCGGTGAATCGTTGCCGAGATAAATCGCGCCCGAGGTCCTGATCTGTGGCAGCCACTTGCGCTCGTCGGCAGTGATCAGCGAAAGATGTTCCGGGGCGAAGCTGTTCGCGATGGCCACGCCCTCGGCAAAAGATTTCACCAGCAACAAAAACGTGCCGCGCTTCAACACTTCGGAAATGATCTTCGAGCGTGACAGGGCGGGCAGTTGTTTTTCCATCGCTCTAACAACTTTGCCCAACAGTGCATTGGAGTCGGTCGCGAAGCCCACCACGCTGTCACCGCCGTGCTCGGCCTGCGCCAACAGATCAGCCGCGATGTAGTCCGCATTGCCGGTCTTGTCGGCGAGGATCAGGATCTCACTGGGACCCGGCAGTAGGTCGATCGATACCGCTCCCAACAACTGCCGCTTGGCTTCAACGACGAAGCTGTTGCCCGGTCCGAAAATTTTATCCACCGGCCGGATCGACTTGGTGCCAAGTGCCAGCGCCGCGATCGCCTGCGCGCCGCCGACTTTGATCGCTTCAGTCACGCCGGAGGCTTTGAGCGCGTAGAGCAGCGCCGGATTCACTGTGCCATCCATCGCGCAGGGCGTCGCCGCGATGATCTCCGGAACGCCCGCCGCCTTCGCATAGCCGGCGGTCATCAAGGCGGTCGATACCAAGGGCGCCTTGCCACCTGGCACATACACGCCGACGCGGTCATACGGCGCGAAGCGCTCGCCGACGGTCGCGCCTTCCGCGTTTTTCATCGACCAATCCTTGCGCAATCCCCGCGCCGCAAACGCGCTGATGTTTTTCAAGCTCCGTGCCACCGCTTCCTTGGTCGCCGGAGTAACCGATCGTGCGGCGGCCGCAAATTCAGCGGCACTCACGAACATCGTTTTTGAGGTCAGCACCGCGTTGTCGAAACGCTTGGTGTAGGCAAACAGCGCGGCATCGCCTTTGCCCGCGACTTCGGAAATGATCTGGGTCACCAAATCGCGCGTCCCCGCCTGGGGCATGGCACGGCGGTTCAAGCGGCTTACGAAGGTCGCATAACCGGGGTCGGAATATCGGAGAATCTTCATGCCGGACGCGGCGGAGCATGCCTCGCAATTTCATCCGCGCCAAGCTTGAACCTTGGCGCCTGCTAGAACGCTGAATGAATATCTGTATTCTCGCAGTGAATCGGATTTAGCCGCAAAAAGGCTCAAAAAATCGCAAAAATTGGGTCATCAGAATATTTTCCCATTTGTGGTTTCTGCGCCTTTTTGCGGCTGAAATCCAAATTTAATCGCTTCAGGAATCGAGCGGACGGGCTTGCAACATTCGGGGATTTGCCCCGTAGTAAATGTCCCATGATCTCGAAAATCCTGTCATCCCGGCGCTTTCTCGGCCGCCTGCTCGCTCCCGCGGCTGTCCTCTTGCTTCCCGCCTCGCTCACGGCGGCCGCGCCGGTCAACAAAGTCCTCTTCATCGCGGGCAATCCCAGCCACGGCCCCGGCGAACACGAGCATCGCGCCGGCTGCATGCTGCTGGCCGACCATTTGAACAAGAGCGGTTTGCCCATTACCGCCACCGTCAGCACCAACGGTTGGCCGAAGGATGCGTCGGTGTTCGAGGGCATCTCCGCGGTGGTCATGTATGCCGACGGCGGCCCCGGGCATCCGGCCCTCAATCATTTGGACGAGCTGAAAAAACTCGCCGACAAGGGTGTCGGCATCGGCTGCATCCATTATGCTGTTGAAATACCCAAAGGCCCGCCCGGTGACGCTTTCGTGGATTTGATCGGCGGCTATTTTGAAAGCGACTGGTCGGTGAATCCGATTTGGGAGGCGCACTTCAAACTACCCAAGCACCCGATCACCAACGGCGTCCACGATTTTACAACGACCGACGAATGGTATTATCACATGCGCTTCCCGGCATCGATGAAAGGCGTGACACCGATTCTAACAGATTTGCCGCCAGCCTCTTCACTGACCCGTCCCGACGGACCACATGAAGGCAATCCGGAAGTCCGCAAGGCGGTCCTTGAGCGCAAGGAACCGCAGCACGTGATGTGGGCCTTCGAACATCCCGCAATGGGCGGAGGGATAGCCCGGGGCTTCGGTTTTGCCGGCGGACATTATCACAAGAACTGGCAAAACGACGACCAGCGCCGCCTCGCGCTCAACGCGGTTTTATGGATCGCCCATGTCGAAGTGCCGGCTGATGGCATCAAGTCAGCGACTCCGACGGATGAAGAGATGAAGGCGAATTTGGATCCAAAAGGAAAGTGAGAAGAACTGCGGAACTGGGTTGCTGAACATCTTCATCTGCACTTGCCTTGAAGCAACTCCGCAAGGACGCGTAGCCTTAAATAGCGCGGAGCATGGTTGATCCGGCCGACATCAGGGAGAAAGGCAACCACAGATGAACAAGATGAACGCAGATGAAGAGGATCATCATTCAATCCGGATAAAGGGAGGGAAAAATGGACTTGGATGCTTTGAGCGGGGCTGCCTCGTTTCGATTTTGGCGCCTATGATTCTCTTGGTTTGTCCCTTTCCGGAAACTCCGATTCGAGCATATCCGATCTATGGGAAATCCGATTTTGATGTCCTCGAACACAAGGTAATACTTTCACTCGGTGCGCCCAAGCAATACGAACAGAGCCGATATGGGATGAAGCGCGGGTTCACGATATGGGTCGATGCGCTGAATAAACGATCGGCGAACGAGCAGGTGACGATTACCTGCGGCAAATTGGAATACCGATTCAATGGGGGAGAATGGAGAAATGCGGAAGCACTTCCAGAGGGAGACTATCGAGGAGGTGGCTCGGCCCGGGTTTGGTTTTGGTCACCTGTGATTGAGGATATCGAAGTGCTCGATGCCACTCGTAAGAGCTACAAGATGCGCCCGGGGAAATATGATTTGAAAGCGGAGTTCCAAGCGGAAGGTGGTGCTCGGCAGACAATCGAAACCGCATTGACCCTTGGCGAAACGACAGAACGCCACTGGAGATCCATTCTCGACATCCTCAAGGAGCTTTCAGGCATTAACTAGACGCGCCCACTTCCGCGTTCCAACCTCCCATTTCCGCCTTCTTCTCCCATCATCATATCCTGATATGACGATTTGTTTCTTGAGTCGGCCGATTTCTCCCTTAGCTTTGGGGCATGCGACAGGAGGACCCGACGGGGGAATTGCAGCGAGCCTTGGCGAACCGGATTCTGGTTCTGGACGGTGCCATGGGCACGACGATCCGCACCTACGGACTCGGGGAATCGGACGCGCGGGGCTCGCGCTTTGCGGACAACGACAAGGATCTGCTGAACAACGGCGACATCCTGTCGATCACCCGGCCGGAAGTCATCGGTGACATCCACAAGCGCTTTTACGAGGCGGGTTCGGACATTTGTGAGACCAACACGTTCTCTGCGACCGGGATCGCGCAGAGCGAGTTCTTTGTCGAAGACCCGCGCGAAAAGGGTGGACGCAAGGATCCGGAGTTTTTCCAAAAAATCCTCGAGGACAAGTTTCTCAACGATCTCGCCTGGGAAATGAATGTCGAATCGTCCCGCCTCTGCCGCAAATGGGCGGACAACATCGGCTCCGACACCGGCCGCAAGCGTTACGTCGCGGGCGCGATCGGGCCTCTAACAGTTTCGCTTACGAACTCGCCCGATGCCAACGATCCGGCATTCCGCGTTGTCACTTTCGACCAGGTGTTGGCGGCGTACAAGCATCAAGTCCGCGGCCTCATCGAAGGCGGTTGCGACATCCTGATGGTCGAAACGATTTTCGATTCCCTCAACGCGAAGGCCGCGGTTGTCGCGATCCAGGAAGTGTTCGACGAGGATGGTTCGAAGCTTCCCATCATCGTTTCCGCGGCGGTTGGGTTGGGTGGCGAGACGATGATTTCCGCACAAAAAGTGGAAGCGCTTTGGAATGCCTTTGCCCATGCCAAACCGCTTGCCATCGGTCTCAACTGCTCGCTTGGGCCTGACCTCATGCGTCCGCATCTTGAGGAACTATCTGCCTGCGCGGCCGCCGCGGTTTCCTGTTATCCCAACGCCGGTTTGCCCAACCCGCTCGCGCCCACCGGCTTCGACCTCGAACCCAAACACATGCAGGACTTCATGGCCGGGTTTGCAAAGGACGGCCTCCTGAACCTCGCCGGCGGCTGCTGCGGCAATACACCCGAACACGTTGCAGCCATTGCGAGAGGCGTGGCGAATGTGAAACCGCGGGAGATTCCGGTGGTGGGGTGAGTTGAAACGCCAAGACGCCAAGTTCGCCAAGAAATACAAAGAACAATGAGTATGAACAAAATAGACCAAATCGCATCGGAGATTGTGGATTCCGCATTCAAGATACATTCCAAGCTCGGACCGGGACTCTTGGAGAGTGCCTACGAGGTATGTTTGGCTCACGAACTGACCGAGCGGGGATTCGTCGTAGAACGCCAGAAGCCTCAACCAGTGTTTTATGATGGTATCGAAATCGAAACCGGTTACCGGCTCGACTTGCTGGTGGGCGACTCCGTCATCATCGAATTGAAAGCGGTCGAACAACTTGCACCCATCCATCAAGCCCAGTTGATGACCTATTTGAAACTCTCGGACAAGTCCTTGGGCTTCCTCATCAATTTCAACGTGCCTTTGATCAAACAGGGTATCCGACGTATCGCAAACCACCACCAAGAATCCTAGACCAAAGAATTCTCTTCCTTGGCGTCCTTCGCACCTTGGCGTTTCAAAATTCTTCGATCATGCCGACAATCCCCCACGCCCTTCGTCTCTCCGGCACCGAGGCCTACAACCACACCGCCGACAAGCGCTTCCTGATGATCGGCGAGCGCGCGAATGTGGCGGGCTCGCCGCAGTTCGCGAAATTGGTCCGCGCCAACGACCTTGAAGCAGCGGTCGAGGTCGCGCGCCAACAGGTGGGCAATGGCGCTAACGTCATCGATATCTGCTTCGACGACGGTCTCATCGATGGCAAGGCGATGATGGGCCGCTTCCTGCTTTTGCTGCAGGGCGAGCCCGACGTGGCCAAGGTGCCGATCATGGTGGATTCCTCGAAGTGGGAGATCCTCGAGGAAGGCCTCAAGTATTTGCAGGGGAAGGGGATCGTGAATTCCATCTCGCTCAAGGAGGGCGAGGAAAATTTCAAAAAGCAGGCCCGCCACATCATGCGCTACGGCGCGGCGGTGGTGGTGATGGCCTTCGATGAAAAAGGCCAGGCTGCTTCGTATGAGGAAAAAATCCGCATCTGCGAACGCGCCTATCGGATCCTTGTCGATGAGGTGGGATTCAATCAGGATGACATCATTTTCGACCCCAATATTCTAACGGTCGCCACCGGCATCGAGGAGCATAACAACTATGCCTTGGATTTCATCAATGCGACGCGCTGGATCAAAGAGAACCTGCCGGGCGCGAAGGTTTCTGGCGGCGTGTCCAACATTTCCTTCTCGTTCCGCGGCAACAACAAGGTGCGCGAGGCGATGCATTCCGCGTTTCTCTATCATGCCGGGATGGCTGGGATGGATATGGGCATTGTCAACGCCGGCATGCTGGAGGTGTATGACGAAATACCCAAGGACCTGCTCGAACGCGTCGAGGACGTGCTGCTGAACCGCCGGCCGGACTCGACCGAACGCCTGCTGGAACTTGCCGAAAGCTATAAGAGCCACGGTGGCAAGAAGCTTGAAGAGGACCTTGCCTGGCGCGATGAATCGGTCGAAAAGCGCCTGGAACATGCCTTGCTCAGAGGGATCGACAAATATATCGATGAAGACACCGAAGAAGCGCGGGTGAAATACATTCGCCCGCTGAAAGTCATCGAAGGGCCGCTGATGGATGGCATGGGTGTTGTCGGCGATCTCTTTGGCGCGGGCAAAATGTTCCTGCCACAAGTCGTCAAATCCGCGCGCGTGATGAAGAAAGCCGTGGCTTGGCTGTTCCCCTTCATGGAAGCGGACAAGGCCGAGTATCTTGCCGGCGACATCGCCGCGTTGAAAGAAGCGAACCCTTCTCTAACAGATGATGAAGCCCTCAAGCTCGCCGAACGCGGGCGCTCTGCGGGGCGCTTCCTCATCGCGACGGTGAAGGGTGATGTGCATGACATCGGCAAGAACATCGTTGGTGTGGTGTTGTCGTGCAATGGCTTCGAGGTCACGGATATGGGAGTGATGGTATCGTGCGATAAGATTTTGGCAAAGGCCGGCGAGCTCGGCGCGGATGTCATCGGACTATCCGGTTTGATCACGCCATCGCTCGACGAAATGGTGCATGTTGCCAAGGAAATGGAACGGCTTGGTTTCAAGGTGCCATTGCTCATCGGCGGCGCCACGACATCGGCCGCCCACACCGCGATCAAGATTGCCCAGCATTATTCCGGACCCGTGGTGCATGTTCTCGATGCGTCGCGTTCGGTGCCGGTCACCACGTCGCTGCTCTCGAGAGACCAACGCGATGCCTTCGCCTTGGAGAACCGCGCAAAACAGCAAAAAATCCGCGACAACTTCCTCGGCGGGCCGAAGAAAGAAACCCTGACGCTTGCCGAAGCGCGGGCGGCGGGTCCGAAGATCGATTGGCAAAACTACAGGCCACCGGTCCCCTCGTTCACCGGCACGCGGACGATCCACAGGCCGTCATTGCGCGATCTCGTCAAATACATCGACTGGACGCCGTTTTTCCATGCATGGGAACTCCGCGGTGTGTGGGATCGTGAGGCAAAGGTCCTGAAAACCAAAAACGCGGAAGGCGCGGCGGAAGCGGCGAAGCTTTATCAGGACGCGCTTGGCTGGGTCGACCGTATCATCGCCGAAGACCGTTTCAAAGCGGAAGGGATCTACGGATTCTTCCCGGCGAACGCGGAGGGCGATGATGTCATTGTTTGGACCGACGAATCACGCGCCACCGAGCGCACACGCTTTCATAGCCTCCGCCAACAAATCAAGAAAGACTCCGGTAAACCCAATGTCGCGCTGGCGGACTGGGTGGCCCCCCGTAGGGGCGATCACCGGTCGCCCCGAATTTCTCCCTTCCACACCTCGAACGAGGGTGTGGTCAAAAAGGATTCCGGCAGTCTTCCGCACTGGCGTCAGGAAGGAGCCACCTATGCGGTAACCTTCCGGCTTGCCGATTCCTTACCCCAGGAAGTTCTTGTCGCCTATCAAAAGGAACGAGAGCGAATTTCCCTTAAAAAACAGCAGGCGGTAAGTGACGGCAATACGGAATTGGTCCAGCAATTCGAATCAGAGTTGAGGAACGCATGGCATTCACACATGGAATCGGCTTTGGATGCGGGTCACGGCGCGTGCTTGATGAACGATCCGGACATTGCGTCCGTGGTGCGTGATGCCGTATTACATTTCGATGGGAAAAAATATGACATCATGGCGTGGTGCGTGATGCCGAATCACGTGCATCTCTTGATCCGACCCGGTGAACAGGAATCGCTGTCCAAGATACTACAAGGGATCAAATCAGCATCTGCGAAAGAGATTAACCGCCGTATGGGAACGAGTAGAACACTATGGCAGAAGGAATCGTATGATCACATTGTGAGAGATGGTGACGATTTTTGGAATCAGAAGGATTACATCGTCAAGAATCCTGCCAAGGCCGGGCTGCAGCAGTGGGAGTTTGTGGGGGACGAGCAGGCTGGGCGACCGGTGATCGCCGCCACGGACTACATCGGCGGTTTCGTGGTTGGCATCCATGGCGCGGATGAATTCGCGGCTGAGTTGGACAAGCAGCACGACCCGTATGGCTCGATCATGGTCAAAGCCATCGCCGACCGGTTCGCCGAAGCCTTCGCGGAATTTTTGCATCACCAGGCCCGCGTCGAGTGGGGCTATGAGGGCGAGAACGAGCTGACGCATGACCAGCTCATTCATGAAAATTACCAGGGCATCCGGCCTGCCCCGGGTTACCCGGCCCAACCCGATCACACCGAAAAGCCGCTGCTCTTCGACCTTTTGAACGCCTCTGAAGCGACCGGCGTCATTCTCACCGAGAGCTGCGCGATGCATCCGGGCGCCGCGGTTTGCGGATTGTATTTTTCGCACCCGGACAGCCATTACTTCGCCATTTCCGAGCTGCAAAAGGACCAGCTGGAGGACTATGCGCGGCGGAAAGACATCCCCCTGGCGGAGGCCGAAAAATGGCTGGGCCCCTGGCTCGGCTATGTTTGACCGATGATGCCCGGAATTTCGCTCGACCGCAGGCATTTTCAAGCCATGTTGGAAAACTCAACCCGACAACAATGAAACGATTGATCCTCTCACTTCCTCTGCTGGCTTTGTTTTCCACTGGCGCGGCGCTCGCCGCCAAGGAAGGCTGGTCCGAAGATTTCGCCGCCGCCTCCAAGCAAGCCGCTGAAACCAAAAAAGACCTGTTGATTGATTTCACCGGTTCCGATTGGTGCGGATGGTGCATCAAGTTGGACAAGGAAGTGTTCAGCCACGATGAGTTCAAGGCTGGGGTGAAGGATAAATTCGTCCTCGTGGAACTCGACTACCCGCGGGACAAGTCCAAGCTCAGCGAAGCCACCATCAAGCAGAACGAAGAGCTCAAGACAAAATACAGCATCGAGGGCTATCCCACGATCCTGCTTTGCGATGCGAGTGGCAAACCCTATGCCGCTACCGGCTATGAAGAGGGCGGGCCGGTGAAGTATGTGGAGAACCTCGACACTTTGCGGAAGAAGAAAGCGGTGCGCGATGAGTCGTTCGCCGCGGCATCGAAGGCAAATGGCGTGGAAAAGGCCAAGGCCCTAGTCGCGGCGTTGAAGGCCATGGGGCTGAACGATGGCTTGGTCGCGAATTTCTTTGGGTCGGTCGCGGATGAAATCAAAGCCGCGGATCCAAAGGACGAAACGGGTTTTGCCAAAGCCGCCGCCTCCAAGGCGCGGATGGAAACCTTCGACAACGAACTCAATGCCTTCGCCGAAAAAAGAGATCACGCGGGCGCGCTGGCATACGTTGACAAGACGCTCAAAGAAGGCGGTTTTGGCAAGGAGGAAACCCAGCAGATCATGGTGATGCGCTGCATGATTTACGCACAGCAGGATAAATTCGATGATGCCATCAAGGCCGCGGACGAAGCGAAGGCGTTTGACCCTGAGAGCGAACGCAATGCTCAGATCGACGGCTTCATCAAACAGCTCACCGCCGCCAAAGCGCAGGCAGCCGCCAAGGCTGATGAGAAGCCCGATGCCAAGCCGGACGACAAAGCTGACAAGAACGCAGACGACGACAAAGAGTCCGACAAGGCTCCTGACCCGAACTAACATCCACTGTCCATTGAGGGCGATCGCCGCGTGCGAATCGAAGTCATCAACACTGGCACCGAGCTTCTGCTGGGCACCACCGCCAACACCCATGGCGCTTGGTTCGGCCGTGAGTTGTTCAAACTTGGACTGCGTGTTTCACGGCAGACCACGGTGCCCGACGGCGACGCCATTCGCGATGCGCTGTCGGAAGCCGTTGGCCGGGCCGATGTCGTTATCGTCACCGGCGGCCTTGGCCCCACCAGCGACGATCTCACGCGCGAGATCACGGCGGCGGTTCTTGGCCTGGAGTTGATCGAAGACGAGGCGGCGCTGCGGTCCCTTGAAGCGTTTTTCGCGATCCGCGGACGCACGATGGCACCGGCAAACCGCAAGCAAGTCTTGTGTCCCGCGGGCGCTGATCTGTTAGCCAACGCCAACGGCACTGCGCCGGGCATCTATGTGCCTCCGAGGCTGAATGGCCGGTCGAACTGTGCGGTTTTCCTGCTGCCCGGTCCGCCGCGGGAGCTGTATCCGATGGTGAACGACGAAGTGTTCCCGCGCTTGCGTGCGCTGGCGGGGATCGAGACAGGTCATGAAGCGCTGGTGTTGAAATTCACCGGCGTGGGCGAGAGCGATTTCCATGAGGAGGTCGATGCGAAATTAGCGGCAGTGCCGGGACTTGAGTTCGGCTATTGTGCGCGCATTGGCGAGGTTGACCTGCGCCTGATAGGTGATCGTGCTGCGTGCGGGGCCGGCCGGAAGATTGCGTTGGAATCGTTCCAGCGGTTTCTGATCAGTGATGACGAGAGTTCGTTGGAGGCAACCGTCGTAAGGCTTTTGAAAGAACGCGGCATGAAATTCGCGACCGCGGAAAGTTGCACCGGCGGCTTGATCGGAGATCGGATCACCAATGTCCCGGGCGCTAGCGAGGTCTTTACGCATGGCTTCATCACCTATGCCAACGAGGCCAAGAGCGGCATCCTCGGAGTATCCGCCACTGACATCGGAAATCTTGGTGCCGTCAGCGAAACAGTCGCGCGACAAATGGCCGAAGGTGCCCTGCAAGCCAGTGGCACCTGCATTGCGGTGGCAGTGACGGGCATTGCCGGACCGAGTGGGGGAACACCCGACAAGCCCGTGGGAACCGCATGGATCGCCACTGCTGTGCGCGGCGGGGAAACCATCGCATTCAAAACATTTCATCCCCGCAATCGCGAGGACTTCAAGCTGGCCGTCAGCCAGAGCGCGCTCGATGCGGTGAGGAAAAGGCTGTTAGGCCTCGGATAAGGAGGATTGAACTTTGGTCAACCCTCTTGCGCGTTCCGCGCGAGTCGACCGAAGTTCAACTCTCCTCACTTCGCCTCAAGTGGAATCTGTTTGCTGAACAATTCTGTTAGATAGTCGGGTGACAGAATCTCCGGCGTGATGATCGGCTCCTTGCCGGGCACCAGCAGGACATTCACCGGAATCGCGGCACGGCCGTATTCCTGGATTTTCGCATCGATCGCCGGATCCGGGTTGGTCTTGTCACCGCGCAACGCGACGACGCCCCGCTCTTTCATGAGTTTGACCACGGCCGGGGTGTAGGCGCGCTTCTTGTTGACCTGGCAGGTTGCGCACCAGTGAGCCGTAAAATCGATGTAAACCGGTTTGCCCTCCTTGAGCAATTCATCGACCCGCTGCTGCGACCAGGGTTCCCAGACCAGCGTGGATTTGACCGGAGGCTTGGCGAGCATGAAACCGGTGAAGGCGAATGCTGCTGTTAGAGCCAACGCGAGGCTGCGGACGGCGCGCGCGCGATGCGGCAAATTCCAGCGGCCGTAGATCCAGCCCGCCACCGCGATGGCGCTCAAGCCGAACATGGGCGCCAATGAATAATCCTCTCCGACTTGCGAGGAATACACCCACAGCAGATAGCCGGTGGTGGCAAAAAGCAAAAACGACATCGATTGCTTGAAACTCTCCATCCATGCGCCGGGGCGGGGGAGGTAATCGACAAGCTTTGGGAAAATCGATAGCAAGAGATATGGCAGCGAAAGCCCGATCGCCATGGCTGCGAAAGCAGTGAAGAATTGCAACGCGGGCAAGGCGATGGCCGCGCCGATGGCCACTCCCAGAAAGGGCGCGGAGCAGGGAGTTGCCACCACGGTTGCCAGCACGCCGGAGAAAAACGAACCGGCCAAGCCATGTTTGGATTGAAGCGAACCGCCCACCGATGTCGCGGATGTTCCCAGTTCGAAAACACCAAACATGTTCAAGGCCAGCACGAACATCAGCAGCATCATAGCGAACACCACCCACGGGTTCTGCAACTGATAGCCCCAGCCCACCGCATCGGAGCCTTTCGCGGCGGCGGCTTCGCGGGCGGCGAACAGAATGCCGCTTAACACACCGAACGACGCGAGCACGCCCACTGAAAAGGTGATGCCGTGCAGCGCGATTTTTTTCCGTTCCGATCCCGCCTGCTGAACGAAGCCGAGGATTTTCAAGCCGATGACGGGAAAAACGCATGGCATCAGATTGAGGATCAACCCGCCTAACAGCATGCCCCAGAGGATCGGCAGGAATTTTCCGGCGGACACCGGCTTGGGAGCTGCCATGGCAATCACCGTATCCGGAACGGAGACCGGCCGCTTACCTGTTAGAATCCCGCCGAACGACTTGCCTTGCGGAATATCGTTGTCGATGGCGTCCTTGGTAACCCGCTTCAAAGGCACAACCCACGCGTCACCGTCGCGCTGGATGTTGCCACTCACAGTGACGAAGCGCTGGTCGGGAATAAAGGCGGTGGGTGTGCCATCCGTCACGGTGGCGGGCTCGATACGAAGGACGATGTCACCGCCCTTGGATTGCTGGGCCGAGCTTTTAACCGGAGCTGAGGAAGGCAGGCTTGCACGGGCGGTTGCGAAGGTCTCCTGGTTGGATGAATGCATCACAGCAGTTGCCGCCACCGGCAGCGACAGCGGGAAGGTCCCGCTCTCGTTGATGCAACCGGTCTCGCTGCAGATCTGCCAAGTGGCGTTCGCTGTTAGAGAAACCGTGGAGCCCACGGGCAGGTCCGCGGGAGGAGTGATATCCACGAGCAATTCGGCTGTTCCATCATAGATGAAACTCTTGCCCAGCGCGCCTTCATGCACTTCCGGCAC
>JANMJQ010000309.1:0-3625 GCA_031371445.1 Akkermansiaceae bacterium | reverse complement strand
TGGGCGAGGGGACATAGAGCGTGTCCACTTTCGCGCTGCCGAGTTCTTCGTATTTTGTGGCGATGATGTCCGAGAGCGGAATGAAAGGCGTGTTCGTTTCCTTCGCGACTTGTTCCGCCCACGCGGCGTGCTTGCCGTTGTCGCGTTTGAATTTGCCGTCGGGACTCCAACCTTTGCGCGGTGTGAGCGAGCAAATGATCGGCGTTCCTCCCTGCGCGCGGGTTCCGGCGATGAATTGTTTCAAATACCAACCGAAGGAGTGGACGGTTTCCTCGCCGTTCATCTGGGTTTCGTCGCCGATCCCATTGAGCCCGCCTTTGCCTTTCGCTCCGCCATTGTCGTTGGCTCCGAATTGCATGATGACGAAGTCGCCCTTTTTGATCCGAGGCTGCAGATCCTTCCAAAAGAAACCGCTGTAAAAAGTGCGGCTGCTCGTGCCACCGAACGCGCGGTTGACGACATTGATTTTCTTCAAGTCGAAGTAAGCCGTCAGCGGTGCGCCCCAACCCCATTGGCCGGCCGCTCCATTGTCACCACCGGTGCCGTTGCGGACGGTCGAATCGCCGATCAGCCAAAGCGTGGGCAGGCCGGGATTCGCAGGCACCGGCGGTGTATAGCGGCCATTGCCCGGCGCGCCGGCAGGGGCGGGCCCCGAACCTATTTGCGTAGCGCGGGGAACATCGCTGATTTGGAGCGGTGCGATGTTTGATGGGCCTTGCGCGGAAGCAAGTTGGGTCAAGACCGCGGTGAAAGCGAGACTCAGATGGAGCAGAAAATGGGAATGGATTTTCATGGGTTGCAGGGTTCTGGTTTGGTTTGCGACGAACATATCTCTGCTTATGGGAGTTCCAGATTCACGCATATCGGATGCCGCCGCTTTGAATTCTGTTAGAAAAAATTACGAAATGCGGGGTTCGGCCGGCGAGGCGCAGGCCTTGGCCGTTGAACACAGTGCGAAGCATCATTTCAAAAGCTTCTTCAATTCGGGCTCTACGGCCGGGAGTTCCTGCATGATGAGATTCGCCATGGCCCTTGCGCCTTTCTCGTTGAAATGGGTTGCGTCGCCCTGCTTGTTCGCCAACTCGGAACTCGCTTGTGGTCCCAGCTTTTCCGCCAGTGTCTTGCTGGAGGTATAGAGATCGATGATGGCCACCTTCTTTTCAGCCGCGACTTCTTTCATGGCCTTCGCGTAAGAGCCGAGCGCGCGGTTGGGCGGAGGCTGGGCTTCCGTGATCTTGCCCGCGGCATCGAAAGTTCGCCGGACCATGGGAGTGATAAGAATCGGCGTCGCAGCGATGGCGCGCGATTCATCGATGTAGCGGCGGAGAAAATCTTTGTAATCGGTGGCCGCATCGGTGGCCTCGGGCTTGTCGGGAGCGTGCGAATCGTTGTGGCCGAACTGGATCAACACGCAGTTCGGTTTTTCCCCGATCGCTTTTTTCCAGAGGCCTTCCGCGATGAAGCTCTTCGTGCTGCGGCCGGGCTTGGCGAGGTTGGTGACTTTGACTGTGCCAGGTTTGAATCGCTCTTCGATATACTGGCCCCAGCCGCGGTTCGCGTGCTCGGCGGGATAATCCGCGACCGTTGAATCGCCGACGATGACGATGTGCAGGGGAGTGCCTTCAGCGGCGCGCGAAGTGGAGGCGAGCAGCATGAACCCGAACAACGCGAGGAGCTTTGAGGAGGGGCGACGATTCATGGTCCTTTGATCTGTTAGAAATTCCTGAAATGGAACCGGCTTACTTTCTCTGCAGTGACAGCATGGCTTTGGCATAGCGCGCGCCCAGTTCCTTTGCCGCTTCGGCGCTGAAATGAAGTTTGTCGCCCTTGTCGGTCAATCCGGCCGAGTCAGCATAGCCCACGTCAGCCATCGCAGTGGGGATATGCCGGAGGGTGCCACGCACGGTTTCCGCATACGGTTGCTTGTCAGGCGTCAGAAAATCCCCCAACTGTCCGACAACAATCGGCAGATTGGGAAGGCGCAGGTCCTGTCGCAAATCCTTGAACATCGTGCCCAGGCGCAGCTCATAGGACTCCGCGGTATCCTTCTTCGCCGAGTCCGTTTCGCCTTGATGCCATAGCACCCCTTTGATCACGCCAACTTGCGCCGCCAAGCGCGCACGGATCAGCGCCTTGTCATAATGTTCGGCGCCTTTGACCCAATCCTTCAATGGACTGCCACCGACGGCACAGGGAATCAAGCCAATGGTAATCTTCTGCTCGGCTTTGAGCATTGCGAGGGCGAAAGGAATCCCGGGGCCGGCACCCGGCACGGTGCGTCCCTGGGGGGGATGCAGCGGGTCCCGTGCGACAATCCATTTGCCATCCATGTCCAATGCCAGCACCTGTGGATTGTCCACTTGTGAAGCAAGTTGGCGGATATCGCGACCCGCCATGTTCGATTGCCCCATCAGCAAATAGATATGAAAACTTTCCTTGTTGGCGGGCGGTGTAGCCGGCGTCGGCGCGGGAGTGGTTCCCGAGTCAGGTTGTTGTCCGTGCGACGAAGCGCAACCGAAGATGGCAAGCAGGGTGAGGAGGATTTTTCGTGGCATGGGAGTAATGGGTTAGGGGAATGACACCTGCGATATCACTTGGCGGATGCCGTCTGGCACCATTTTTTGATACTTCTCGAAATACTCTTTCAATGCGGTCGTCCACGCACCGTTGATCGTCAGGCTGGTGCCATAAACGATCACCGTCTGCTTCCTGCTGGCCTGAAGGTTCTTGAAAACCTTAACCGGCAACGGTTCTTTGCTTGGCTCTTCCGCCAGCGCTTTTGGCGCGAATGAGAGCGGTATCAAGGCCAGGAGCAAAGCACAGGAAAGCGACGGCAGATGTTTCATGGAAGGGGTTGCTCTCCTTGGGAACCGTGAAGCTCCAGCTCTATCGCAAGGTGAACCACTGTGCCAACATAGCCTGCTCTTCCTCGCTATCCCCGTCCATATCCGACCATTTGTAAACGCCAACGTGGCCATCTCCAAACAATGCATTGGCATTGTGGCGGTGGCGGCTCTCGTCCCCTTGGCAGAGAGGTTGGACGGCCGTGGCGAGGTCCGCTGAACCATTCAAAACGAACGCGGAGGCATTGCCGTCGATCATCAGGAGCAACGACCCCGGGTTGGTGGCTGTCCGTAGATTGTAGACGCCCGAACTCGGAATCTTCGGATTGGGCCGGACGAACGCGTAGCCGACGGGTCCGTTGCCCGTTTTATTCCATTTCTGTGCCGGACACCGCCGGTACAATTGGGTCAGATATACTTTCTTGGTGTCCATCACGGCCGTTCCCGTAAGCTTATCGCCCCCGAGAGAGGTTTCGTAATATCTCGAGGCGCTGCCGATGCTCGGCCAGTCAGACCACTGGATATTGCCATTGTTATCGCTGGCATATATGTTGATGGCGATTCCCCACATTTTCAGGTTGCTGACGCACTTGGTTGCTTCGGATTTTTCCCGGAACATTTTCATCATCGGAAAGCCTATTGCTACGAGGATGATAATAATAGTGATCACCACCAATAATTCCACCAGCGTGAAGCCATTGGATTTGGGAACCATTCCGGCTTTAAATCGAGCGGCGGCAAGAGGGCGGCTAAGGCGAGGTTTTTTCATGGTAACAGGTAGT
>JANMJQ010000296.1:0-6154 GCA_031371445.1 Akkermansiaceae bacterium | reverse complement strand
GGCTCGTTCAACATCGACAAAGTCCGCTATCACAAGATCGTCATCATGACCGATGCCGACGTTGACGGCTCCCACATCCGCACGCTGCTGCTGACGTTTTTCTGCCGCCACATGCCCTTGCTGGTCAAGCGCGGCTTCCTCTACATCGCCCAGCCGCCGCTCTATCTGGTCACCCGCAAGAAGCGCTCCGAATACGTCCAGGACAACGACCAGCTCAACAAGATCCTCATCGAACTCGGTGCCGGCGAAGTCCTCCTCCGCACTTGCGATCATTCCCGCAGCTTCACCGCCGAGGAGCTCAAGGTCATCCTCGACAACCTCTCGTCACTTTCGCGCTTCACCAATTCCATCGAAGGAAACGGCGGCAACTTCAGAAACTATCTCGCCGCCCGTCAGAACGGAGCCCTGCCCGAATACATGGTCCGCATCCGCATCGGCAATGACGAGAGCGTGCTCTATTTTCCCACCGAGGTGGCTCTTCGCTCCTATGCCGCGGAAAACCGCGATCTGCGCCTGTTCGATGAGATCCTAACTGAAGAAGAGTTCGCCGCCCACACAGGCCCGTCGCGCCGTGCCAATCTCCATGAGCTCCACGAGTCCCATGCCATCACCCGGATCTTCGCACGCCTCACCGAATGCGGAATCGACACTTCGGTGTTCTTCAACGACGACACCCCGCTTTTCGAAGTCGTGGAGGGCGATGGAGACAAACAAAAGATC
The DNA here is from genome assembly GCA_031371445.1 of Akkermansiaceae bacterium. Lineage (GTDB taxonomy): Bacteria > Verrucomicrobiota > Verrucomicrobiia > Verrucomicrobiales > Akkermansiaceae > Luteolibacter. The sequence goes on along the minus strand of JANMJQ010000296.1, from coordinate 5,434 downwards.
ACTCCTGTTTTCGCCGTCCCTGAAATCCTTGCGAAGGTTCTGGAAATCGCCAGCCGTGGCGTGCAGATCAAACGCTTCAAGGGCCTTGGTGAAATGAACGCCAAGCAGCTTTTCGAAACGACCATGGACCCCACGGTCCGTCAGTTCCTCCGCGTCCGCCTCGATGAAGACAACGCCGTGGAGGCCGATAAAATGTTCGACGTGCTCATGGGAGATGTCGTCGAGCCCCGCAAGCGGTTCATTGAGGACAATGCGCTGAATGTCCGCAATCTGGATGTGTAGATGAGTCACGGGTCATGAGTCATGGGTGAAGAATGATATGAGCAAGTCTTTGAACGAACTGGAAATTTACCGCGAAGCGATGCGCTTGGGGGAAGATTTGTGGGAATGCGTGATCGGGTGGGATTTTTTTGCCAAAGATACGGTAGGGAAACAATTGGTGCGTTCGGTGGATTCAATCGCCGCTAACATTTCCGAAGGCCACGGGCGGTATCATTTCAAAGAGAATCAAAAATTCTGCTACTACGCTCGGGGCTCACTAACCGAAACCCAGACATGGATCGAAAAATCCGCCCGTCGAGGTTTACTCGATACCGACCAAGCCCGGAATCTTTACGCCGAATTTGAAACCCTTCGCAAACGCCTTAACGCCTATATCAAATCAATCGGTCCGTCATCTGACACCCATGACTCCTGACCCATGACCAATCAACTTTTTTGATGTCCGAAGAACATATCAAGCCGATCAACGTCGCCGAGGAACTGTCCAATTCGTTCTTGGAGTACTCGATGTCAGTTATCATCTCGCGCGCGCTGCCGGATGTGCGCGACGGCCTCAAGCCTTCCCAACGCCGCGTTCTCTATGCCATGCGCCAGCTCGGTGTTGGTCCGGGCAAAGCCCACGTCAAGTGTGCGAAGATCGTCGGTGAAACCATGGGTAATTTCCACCCCCACGGCGACCAATCGATCTACTCGACCCTCGTCAACATGGGCCAGCCATGGTCGATGCGCGACATGCTGGTGGATGGCCAGGGTAACTTTGGTTCCGTTGAAGGCGATTCCGCGGCGTCCATGCGTTATACCGAAGCCCGCCTGCATCACCTCGGTATGGCGATGATGGAGGACCTCGACAAGGACACTGTCGATTTCCAACCGAACTACGACGGCTCACAAACGGAGCCATCCGTTCTGCCCTCGGCATTCCCGAACTTCCTCGTCAACGGCGGCACCGGCATCGCCGTCGGCATGGCCACCAACCTTGCCCCGCATAATCTCGGCGAGGTGATCGACGGCATCTGCGCCCAGATCGATAATGCGGAAATTACGCTGCCCGAACTGATGCAGCACATCAAGGGACCTGACTTTCCCGTTGCCTGCGAGATCCGCGGCATCCGCGGCATCGAGGAATACTTCCGCACCGGCCGCGGCTCGATGCGCCTGCGCGGCAAGATGGAGATCGAGGAAAACGCCGCCGGCCGCTCGTTCATCATCATCCGCGGCGTGCCTTACGGCGTGAACCGCGCGACGCTTCAGGAGCGCATCGCCGAACTCGTCAACGAAAAAACCCTCACCGGCATCTCCGGAATGCGTGACCTTTCCGCCGAGGATACCTGCATTGAGATCGAGTTGAAACGCGATGCCCGCCCGCAGGTGGTCATGGCGCAGCTTTTCAAACTCACCTCGATGGAGACCTCCTTCAGCGTGAACATGCTGGCGATCCATAAGAACCGCCCCAAGCAGCTCTCGCTCAAGGAAGCCATCGATGCCTACATCGAGCATCGCCGGGAAGTCATCATCCGCCGCACCCGTTATCTGTTAGGAAAAGCCGAGGAGCGCGCCGAACTGCTCGAAGCCTTCCTGCTGGCACTAGGCCACCTTGATGACTTCATCAAGATCATCCGGAATTCGAAAAACCGCGACGAAGCCCGCGAACGTCTCGCCGCCTACAATTTCCCGATCGCCACCGCCGAATCCCTCGGCATCATGATCCGCTCGCAGCCGTCGATTTCCGGCGATACCTATACGTTCAGCGAGCGCCAGGTGAACGCCATCCTCGAGCTCCGCCTCTATCAGCTCACCGGTCTCGAACAGGACAAGGTGAAGGGCGAATACGACAGCGTCCTCGCCGACATCACCGACCTGATGGACATCCTCGCCCGCGAAGAGCGCGTGCTGGTCATCATCAAGGACGAGCTCCGCATCATCAAAGACAAGCACGCCACTCCGCGCCAATGCACGATCGTTGCCGAAGCCGGTGAAGTCGCCATGGAAGATCTCATTGCGAACGACGCGATGATCGTCACGCTCTCCCACCGCGGATACATTAAGCGCACCCTCTCCAGCGAATACCGCGTCCAGGGCCGGGGCGGCAAGGGCTTGAAAGGCATGGAAACCCGTGCCGCGAAAAAGGATGAGGCCGAGGATTTTGTCGAACATCTCTTCAGCGTCCAGGCGCACGACTACCTGCTGTTCTTCACCAACACGGGGCGGATGTATGTCGAGCGGGTTTATGAACTTCCCGAAGGTTCGCGCACCGCGATGGGCCGCAGCATCCAGAATGTGCTCAACCTGAAACCCGAGGAAAAAATCGCCGCATTGCTGCGGCTTGAGCGCGCGATCGACGAAGCGGGCAATGACATCACGTTCCGCGAGGAAGCGGGCTTCGTGTTTTTCGCGACCCGCAGCGGCAAGGTGAAGAAGACCGCGGTCAACGATTTCAGGAACTATCGCAAGGACGGCATCATCGCCATCAACCTCGAGGATGGCAACGAACTCATCGGCGTCCGCCTCACCTCCGGCGGCGACGAGATCGTGCTGGTGACCCATGAGGGAATGAGCCTGCGTTTCCATGAAGACGATGCCCGTGCGCTGGGCCGTGGCACCGCCGGAGTGATGGGGATCCGCCCCGGCGAGAGCGATTTCGTCGTTGGCCTCGCCTTGGTCACCCAGGGTTCGACGTTGTTGGTCGCCTCGGAAAATGGCATCGGCAAGCGCACCACCTTCGAAGATTACCGCAAGCAATCGCGTGGCGGGAAAGGGATCATCACCATGAAGGTCACCGAAAAAACCGGCCCGGTGGTCGGCACGGTGACGGTCACCGAAGAGGACGAATTGATGTTGATGACTTCCAGCGGCCAGAGCATCCGGATCCGCGCCAGCGAGGTGCGGGAGACCGGTCGCAACGCCCAGGGAGTGAAACTATTGACGCTCAAGCCCGGAGAAAAACTTCAGGATATTTCACGGGTCATCCCTGATGGCGAGGACGCGGACGGAGCGCTGGCTTCAGCCGGCGAGGATGAAGAACCCGACACTCCAAACTCCGAGGATGAACCCGCCGGCTAAAGCCAGCGCTCCGTGTTCATGAATAAAGGAATCTACACCCGTGGCTTCCTCCCGCATTGGGATTTCGAAAAATCCACACAAGCCATCACGTTCCGTCTGGCGGATTCTGTCCCGGCTGGGGTGATCAAGGATTGGAAAAGCCAACTTGCCACGATGCCGGAAGCAAGCGTCCGGGAAAAGGAACTTCATCGACTCATCGCACGTTATGAGGATGCCGGACATGGAGATGCCGTTTTGAAACGTCCGGATTGTGCCACCATCATTCAGGACAAACTCGTCGAAGGTCATCCCTTCCGGTATTCCCTAATCGATTGGTGCATCATGCCTAACCACGTTCATATCCTCATTCGCTTGATGGAAAATCAATCGCTTGCTGATATTGTCCAATTTTGGAAGGGCGGAAGCGCTATTGAAATCAACCGGCTTCTTCATCAAAAAGGCACTCTTTGGCAGCGTGAATATTATGATCGATATGTCCGTGACCTCGATCATCTCCACGACTGCATCGCTTACATTCGCAACAATCCGGTCAAAGCCGGACTGTGTGACCGGCCTGAAGACTGGCCATTTTCCTCTGTAGGAATGAGTTGGGATGGAGCGCTGGCTTCAGCCGGCCCGGAACCACCGAATCGCGAACAGGCCGGCTAAAGCCAGCGCTCCGTTTCCAGCCACGCATCGATGCCGCCCGCTACGTTTTTGACTTGGGTGTAGCCTTGATCTAACAGAAATTGCACGGCCCGGCCCGATCTGCCGCCGGACTTGCAATGAATGAAGATGTCCTTGTCCCTCGGCAACGTGTCGAGGGCCTCCGGCAGCGTCTTGAACGGGATCAGCCGCGATCCGGGAATGCTAGCCGCCGCGTGTTCATTCGGTTCGCGGACATCAATGAGCAATCCGTGGAAATCGCCAGCAAGCAGGTCGCGGAGTTCGGTGGTGGTGATGGCAGGCATGGCGTTGGTTGAATGCGAACATTCCGTGGTGGTGGCGGTTTCAGCGTTGAGAACTCCGTGAATCGACGGCCGGTCACCGCATAGCGCGCATTCGGGATCGCGGTTGAGCTTGAGCGTCCGGAAGGCGCTGGCCAAGCCATCATAGCACATCAATTTGCCGAGCGGTATGGTGCCGATACCCAACAGGATTTTCAAAGCTTCCATCGCCTGGATGGATCCGATGATTCCCGGCAGCACGCCCAGCACGCCAGCTTCCTGGCACGAGGGAACGCTGCCCGCCGGTGGCATGCCTGGCAGCAGGCAGCGGTAACATGGCCCTCCAAGATGAGGCGCGAACACGGCGGCCTGTCCTTCGAAGCGGTGGATCGCGCCGTGGACCAGCGGCTTGCGGAGGAACCAGGCAGTGTCGTTTGTTAGAAACCGCGTCGTAAAATTGTCCGAGCCATCGACGATGAGATCGTAGTTGTCCGCGATTCCGATTGCGTTTTCCGGAGTGAAACGCAGCGCATGGCATTCGACCTGGACGTGTGGATTGACCTCGCGCAAACGCGCGGCGGCGCTGTCGAGTTTGGGTTTTCCGATCCAAGATTCACCATGAATTATCTGCCGCTGCAGGTTCGATGCATCGACGGTGTCATCATCGACCAAGCCGAGTCTGCCGACCCCTGCCGCGGCGAGATACAGCGCGGCGGGCGAACCCAGGGCACCGGTTCCGACCAGCAGCACCGAGGCGTTTTTCAAGCGCAATTGTCCGGCCTCGCCGACATCGGGAATCAGCAAGTGGCGGGAATAGCGAAGACGTTCCGCCGGTGAAAGGCTTGCAGGCACGCCGCGAAAGATGCAGCGGATGGCGTCGCGGTCAAAGGCGGAAAAGCAATTGGCCTGCTTCGGGATTTGTGATAATCTTCCCTTATGTCCGAGGTTCTTTCGTCCTTCCAAATGACGCCCGGTGATCCCGCGCCGGATTTTTCGCTGCCTGATGCGGATGGCAATTTGGTCGCTCGTGCGAGCGTTGCCGGCGACAATGGCCTGCTCGTTGTTTTCGCCTGCAACCATTGTCCTTTCGTCGTCCATCTGGCGGATGCAATGGGGGACTTCGGTCGTGAAATCGGACCGCAGGGAGTGAACGTGGTGGCCATCAA
>JANMJQ010000283.1:0-2679 GCA_031371445.1 Akkermansiaceae bacterium | reverse complement strand
CAGCGGCAGATCCATATCTAACAGAACGGGCCCCTGCTCGATATGCAGTTCAAGATATGCCGCCGCGTCCTTCGCTTCCGCACCAGCGGCTTTTACGTTTTCGAAATCGATGCCGTGCTCACGGATCGCATCCGGCAATGCAATGCCATTCCGATCCACCAGCACGCGGGCTTCATCCAGATCCAGGTTTCCCGAAAATGCCGACGAGCCGAACAAGCTCTTGCCGAAGCGCGCGCCTTCCTCATCGGCCCAATCCACCAGCCGCACTGTCACCGGCGGCATGCCGTTGTATTCCGCGCAGATCGCGCGCATGACCTCAACACCGGCCAGCAGGTTGAGGCATCCGTCAAGCCAGCCCCCGTTCGGCACCGAGTCGATGTGACCGCCCATGAGCAATGACTTGGTGGACTCGCCCCGCAAGGTGAACCACAGGTTGCCCGCCGCATCGCTGTGGCATTCGACGGGCAGCTCCGCCATTTTCGCTTTCAAAAACGCGCGCGCTTTCGCCCACACCGGCGTGAACGCAACGCGCTGTGCGCCATCGTCGTCACCTGTTAGAGCACGGAGTTCCTTCAGGTCGGAAACCGTGCGCTGCGGCTGGAGGAAATTTCCCGGATCCATCATGCCCATTGTCCCCAAGAGCATCTGCCATGCAAGCGCTCCGTGGATTTTCAGGCCCTCACTTTTTCCAATCGAAGTCCTGGGCGTCCTTCGGAGCATCCGCGGATTTCGTTGCCTTCGGGTCTTCGGCCTGCTTCTTCACCTCTTCCATGCTTTTCTGCATGACCTTGCTCTTCTGCGCGTCGCCGAAATTCTGCTGCAACAGCCGGTTGCGCTCGCCAATGGTTTTGCCTTTCCCTTCGCCGCCCATGAACTGCTTCATTTCGCCGTCCATGTAGACATCCTTTTCCTTCGACTGGTCGGCGCTCACGCCCATCGCCTCGGTTGCCTGGTCGATTTGCTTGGAACGGACGGCGATCTTGTCGAGCGCCAGTTTGTATTGGGCCACCATGCCGGCAATGTCGCCGACCGAGCGGATATCCCGAAAAGCCTCGCGCGCCGCCTGAACCCGCGCGGGCGACTGGACGAACCATCCAAAACCTCCGCCCGAGAGACCAAAGAACACTCCTAGGGCCACCAGCGCGTCACGTCGGCGTTTGCGGCGCAAGCGGGCCCTTTGGCCATCCAGCAACTGTCCCAATTCCTCGGCCTCGGTGTGGGATAGGCCCGCATTGGCCATCGGTCGCGGCGCCTCTTCCTCCACCGCTTTGGCCGGAGCCGCCGCTTCGAAAACAGGCTGAAAAACCGCTGCCGGGGCTGCAACGGGAAGTTGTGGCGCGGCGGGAAATGCCCGGGTCGGCTTGACGGGCTCCTCAGGAGCCGCAAGGGCCGCCTGAAAAAGCTGCTGGAGTTTTTCTTGGCTCGTCACGGACAGGTAGAAAACAAATTTGTTAGGAAATGTAAACTATTTAGTCCGCGGTGGAAGCTCAGGGTCCCTACACTAGGGAGAAACGACCCGAAACGATTCCTGCTTCCGAAGAAATTCAACCACAGATGAACAGGATAGACACAGATAAAGATAAAAATGAATCCGATGACGATGAGTCGGGCAGGCAAATGGTAGCGGATTGAGCAATCATCCTCTTCATCTGCGTTCATTCGGCGACACCAAGGCCACCGTATTTGCACTTGAAACTTCGACACATGCTCAGGTTCTAAAACTCCGCCGTGTTCGTCCTCACCTTGCCTTGGCGCTGAGGACGATGTTGCCTTCCCGTTGTCAGTACAAGGTCGGCACACGTGAATATCAATTTCGGAGCTCGATGGCTGGCCTGCGTCTCCACTCCCCCACTCGTCCTGCCGTAGCCTTGGCGAAGGAGGATGCTACACCCGGAGCATTACTGCTCCCAGCGTAGGGTTCGTGGCCAGAGTGACTGGCTAGGTTTTCTCGGTAAGACTCTTTCATTCTCTGTTTCAAGCCGGTTTATCCCGGCGCTTTCAATGACCCCATTTGCATTCATTTTCTTGTTTCAAAATGTAATACGGCACCTTTCCACTCCGGCGTCTCCGAGACACACCGCATCACCAACCCTCCGTCCTTCAAATCATACTGGAATTTGAGATCATACATCCGATCCACAGGCGAAAAACTTGTTAACATATTGCCGTCCAGCTTATAACTTGATTTGGACGAGTACTCCCCATCTTGAAATAAGCGCTTTATCACCAACTCTCCTTCATGGAATTGGTAAGTTACGGCAAGTGGACCTTCTCTTCCGAACTGCTTAACGTCACGGGTCATCCACGAGCCTTCAATATTTTCCCTCTTGTTTGGATTTGCGATATATCCAAAAATGAGAACGGTAACAGCCAGCAAAGCAATTACTCCAATTAGAGCAAACAGCCGTTTCTTAGTCGCCGCTCGTTGGAATTTCTCAAAGATTATTGACTGAATGGGGTCATGACTGAATGGGGTCATTGCTCACGAATTGACACAATTTGGAGGGAGATCGTTTAGTCCATTCATTCGCCAGCCATTCGTGTTTCGGGTCGGTCCCCGCATCATAACATTCCTCGTCGAGTAGAACCATCCGTCCTCGTCGGTGCGAATGAAATCTTCGGTATCGGAGAGGAGGCCGTCGAGCATGAGTTCGTGATTGCGGGCGTCTTCGTTGTCGT
>JANMJQ010000282.1:0-2873 GCA_031371445.1 Akkermansiaceae bacterium | reverse complement strand
CAGCGGCAGATCCATATCTAACAGAACGGGCCCCTGCTCGATATGCAGTTCAAGATATGCCGCCGCGTCCTTCGCTTCCGCACCAGCGGCTTTTACGTTTTCGAAATCGATGCCGTGCTCACGGATCGCATCCGGCAATGCGATGCCATTCCGATCCACCAGCACGCGGGCTTCATCCAGATCCAGGTTTCCCGAAAATGCCGACGAGCCGAACAAGCTTTTGCCGAAGCGCGCTCCTTCTTCATCGGCCCAATCCACCAGCCGCACTGTCACCGGCGGCTTGCCGTTGTATTCCGCGCAGATCGCGCGCATGACCTCAACACCGGCCAGCAGGTTGAGGCATCCGTCAAGCCAGCCCCCGTTCGGCACCGAGTCGATGTGACCGCCCATGAGCAATGATTTCGGCGACTCGCCCTGCAAGGTAAACCACAGGTTGCCCGCGGCATCGCTGTGGCATTCGACCGGCAGCTCCGCCATTTTCGCTTTCAAAAACGCGCGGGCCTTCGCCCAGACCGATGTAAATGCAACGCGCTGCGCACCATCGTCGTCACCTGTTAGAGCACGGAGTTCCTTCAGGTCGGAAACCGTGCGCCGGGGATCCAAAGTCGTTGCTGAATCGCTCATGACACAGTCTGGCCAAGTGCAAATTCCGTGCAAGCACAGGAAGCGATTTCCGATCAGGTCACTTCCACTCGAACTCCGGACCCGTTGGCTTTTCCGCCTTTGGACTTGCCGCCGGATCGGTCTTTTTCTGCATGCTGCCGAAGCTTTTCTGAAGCTGCCGGTTGCGCTGGCCGACGGTCTTCCCCTCGCCCGCGCTGCTACCCGCCATCTGGGCCGTTTCCTTTTCGAAATAGGGATCTTCTTCGTCGGATGGATCGCTCGAAACCCCCATTGCGCGGGTCGCCTGATCGATTTGATTGGACCGTGCGGCGACCCCTTTGAGGGCGATTTGATATTGGGCCACCATTTTGGAAATATCACCCACCGACCGGACATCCCTCACCGCCTCTCGCGCCGCCTGAACCCGCGCGGGCGACTGGACAAACCAGGCGAAACCACCACCCGAGAGACCGAAGAACACCCCGAAGGCTACCAGTGCGTCGCGTCGGCGCTTTCGGCGGACGCGGGCGTTTTGTTCGTCCAGCAATTTTCCCAATTCCGCGGCCTCCCCGTGGGAAAGACCCGCGTTGGCCATGGGTCGCGGCGCCTCTTCGACCACCGCCGCTGCAGGAGCAGCCGCTTCGAAAACGGGCTGAAAAACCGCTGCCGGAGCTTCCACGGGAAGGGGTTGCACGGGAAATGCCCGGGTCGGCTTGACGGGTTCTTCCGGAGCCGCAAGTGCCGCTTGGAAGAGTTGCTGGAGTTTTTCTTGACTCGTCACGGGCAGCTAGAAAGCAAATTAGTTAGAAAATGTAAACCATTTAGTCGCCGACCCGCATTTTTCTAACAGCTGGGCCCATTGATCCGGCGAGCCTGATCGACATGCGCCTTGTCCCTCTGCTGCGCTTGCTTTGAGGTGTTCGGATCATGTTGTCCTCACCGTTTTTCACCATCATCGTCACCATCTGCGGCATCCTGTTCTCGGGCTGCGAATTGACGGCAAGTTACCTGCTGCTTCGGGAACGGAGCCCGAGCGCCTGGATGATGCTGTGCGGGTGCATCATCAGTACCCTGTCCTTCGCGATGTGGACCCTTCAACGGTTTTTGCCAGGCTCGTGGAACATGGGTGAATCAATGATAATACTCCCATTCTCTCTCGGCTATCTCGGCCATTTCCTGTTCTCGGGCGGCTTGCTCTGGTTCGCCTTCCTACGCCGCAACCAAGGCGCGCGGATCGCCGAACTGGAAGCCATCCTGATGGTACAATCGACCATGATTAATTCGCCATCCCACGCGGCGGTATCGAAGCCTGAAATCGTGTGAGGCAATAACCGGCGGCGCGTCCCGCAAGCCGTTCCATGGTTGACGCCACCACCGATTTCACGTGGGTTGTATCAATGGAAACAAGGTTAGTTCTCGCAATGGCTTTGTTGTGCGGGATGGCCCACGGCCAGGACCCTGTGCCCCCGCAGACGGCGGCGTCATATCTCTTCAGGCCGCTGATGGATTACGGCGCTTACGCCAAGGCGATGGGCGATCTGCCTGCCAAGCGCATCGATCCGAGCGCCGTCGCTTCCTCTCCATTTCCAACCTGGGGCGTGATTGTGCTAAGAGTCACTCCCGGCTCGCAAGCCGCGGCAGCGGGCATGGTCAATGGAACCGTCATCGAGAGTGTTAATGAAAAGGAATACTATCATCGCAAGCTCGGCATGGATCCAGACGCCAATGGCAAACGCCACATTTGGGCGGTCGATCCAACCGGAGTGCAGCATGAATACAATTTCAAGCCCGGCCTCCTCGGAAATTCGTCGGTGAACGGTCCGCGCCCTGAACAATACGTTTTCCAAAATTCACCGCGCGGAGAATGGGACCGCGATATGTTGGTCGCGGCCGTCGCATTTGAAGCTGGCGATCACCCGCTTGCGGAAACAGCGCTGCAACGCGCCACTGCCGCGGGAATGCCACCCCGTCGGGACTCCGTTCGTCATTTCACACATGTCATTGCGACCAGTGCTGCCTGCGAGATAGGGATTCTGCTCAAGGCTTCTTCACCGTGGTCGTCTCCTTCATCGTCATCGGTCCTGACATCTTCATCGTAACATTCGGCGCGGGGGCTCCGTCCACCGTCATCGTGTTTCGGGTCGGTCCCCGCATCATAACATTCCTCGTCGAGTAGAACCATCCGTCCTCGTCGGTGCGAATGAAATCTTCGGTATCGGAGAGGAGGCCGTCGAGCATGAGTTCGTGATTGCGGGCGTCTTCGTTGTCGT
>JANMJQ010000238.1:0-2603 GCA_031371445.1 Akkermansiaceae bacterium | reverse complement strand
CCGATGAAGTTCCTGACGCGGTCGGGTAGGTGCACCGGAAAGCCCGCCGACTCCATGGCATGGTTCAACGAATCGGCAATGCCCTTCAGCGAATCGACCAGCGTTCCGTCGAGGTCAAAAATCAAACCCGGTTTCACGGCCCCATCAATTTGTAGCGGCGTCTCTACTCGTCCTTCGTAGCTTATCGAGCGAAGTAGGATGAGCGCCGGTGACTCGAAATATCGACGGTCATAGACCGACGCTACAGGTCGTTCAGTTAGAATCCGATCAAGCTGACCAATTCGGTATCGCTGAAATCGTCCAAGCGGTCCGTTGCGGCGATCAAGGTCTCGGTTTCTGCGATTTCCTGAATGTCCACGGCATGCTGCGAATCGATGACGGCCACATCGCCCTGCGAGGAGCCGGAAGGATGAGGACCGGGGATGGAAATCAAACCAAATGCTACGGCAGCGGTGGCACCGGCAAGAGCGGCCAGCGGCATCGGTGCGAACAATCTGCTCCACCACGATTTCTCGGGCTGGGAAAGCTTGGCAGCCCGTACGGTATCATCCACGAAGCGAGCGCTGGGCACCAGCGGTTGCGCTTGGTCGAGGAGTTTCCAAACGGCATCGGATTCCCAGGAATCGTCGGATGGCAGTGGCGTGCGGTTCATGTCGGAGCGGAGGTTGACAGCAAGGGAACCCTCTGCCGACCCCAAAGTTGCGGTTTCTTCACCCATTCTTTACAAATTCCGCACCTAAATCGAACGCTTGGATCAAGGATTTGCGTTGCTGACGAGGCGCGGCAGCCTTCAAACGCCCCGCTTGTCACCCCACAGCCGGATGTGAAGGCGGTCGCAATACCGGTAGCCTTCGTCGCGGCAGACATCCGCCACCCAGCGCGCGTGGCGATCCATTTCGGCGGCGGTCCGGCCCTCGGGCATCAACAACACCGTATCGCGTTTGATGGAATGGCGGGCGATCAATGCCGCGATTTCCGCAAGGTCCGACGGCGAGGAGACCACGAACTTGAACCAGGCTTTTGGCGAGCGGGCGAAGAAATCCAATGCCGCTGCCTGCAAGCGCAGCGATTCCTTCATCCCCGAATTCGCGAGCTTCGGCGAGACATTGAATTGGTCCACGGCTTCATGAAAGGCAGGCGAGGGGACGCGCGTGCCGTTGGTTTCGACTTCGAAGCGATGCAATGGATCAAGGCTGCGGATCATTCCGATCATTTCCAGAAATTCGCTCTCTTGCAGCATGGGCTCGCCGCCGGTGATCACGGTGCGCGAACATCCGTAATTCAAAATCCGGCTGGCGGCCTGCGTGGGATCGATTTCAAAAACCACGTCCACCTTCCGATGTTTCGCATAACCCGGCAGCGCGTCCTTTTCATGCGGCCATGGCGTGCCTTCGAAGTTCCAGGTGTGATCCGTATCGCACCACACGCAATGCAGGTTGCAGCCGGAAGCACGGACGAAAACCGCGGGCACGCCGGCGCTCACACCCTCGCCCTGGATGGTGTGAAAAATTTCCGGTCCGTCGCCAAGCTTCGCCAATTTCATCGCCACCCCTAGAAACCACGGATGAACGCGGATGGCTACAACCTTGTAGCGGCGCGTCTACAGCGTCCTTCATAGGTTATCGAGCGAAGTGGGATGACTGAACGGAGATTAGGGAAATAAGGAGCAACGACACTCTTGTCGTTTCTTGCAAATCGTTGTTAATGGAGGGCTGCTCGGAGCAAGAAGCTCCGGCAACGGACTGGGGCGAGACGACCCAGCCACTCTTTATCTTCGATCCACGATCTCCAATCCATGAGCATCATCACCGGCCGCGGCGATTCCGGCGAAACCGACCTCTTGTTCGGCAAGCGCATTGCAAAGACCTCTCTGCGCATCGCAGCACTTGGCGATGTCGACGAACTCAACGCCGCCCTCGGCCTAGCGCGGGCGGCTTTCAACGATCCCGCAATGGTCGAACTCATCGACGGCCTGCAAGCGCGTTTGATCGGCCTGATGGGTCAACTCGCCACCTTGACGGAGGACGAAGCACGCTACCGTGAAAAAGGTTTCGCCGCCCTTCACGACAGCGATCTCGAATGGCTCACCGCCACGGCGAAGCATTGGGAATCGCAAGGCGTCGAACTGCGCGGCTGGGCAACTCCGGGCGCAGAGGGATCGCTCGCACGCGCAGGCCTGGACTTCGCCCGAGCCGTCGCCCGCAGGGCGGAGCGATCAGTGCTCGCCTTGCATGAATCGGGCGAACCCGTCCCCGAGGTCGTGCGCCTGTTCTTCAACCGCTTGTCCGATCTCCTATGGATCCTCGCGCGCAGACCCTAAGGGACCGTTCTTCGCTAAAGCTACGAAGGGCATTCTTCGCTGCTTAATGGAATGAGTGAGCGCAGCAGCCAAAAACGATGGCCTGCCATTCGTAGCTCCCCACCGGGGGAAAGCGAAGAATGGCGGACAGGGAGGGATTGCCTAACCCGACTTTCGCTGTTAGATGGGTTTTAAGATCCGAATCGTTGAGATTGCGTTCATTTTTTCAAAAGGTCTCCACCACAGGCTTGGGAGTTCGGATTTCGGGCGGGGGTTGTGCGGGCAGGATGAAGCCGAGTTGGTC
>JANMJQ010000213.1:0-15065 GCA_031371445.1 Akkermansiaceae bacterium | reverse complement strand
CGCTAGCCCCGCTTCGGCGGTAAACTCGGGCCAGCGCTTCACCGCAGCCACTACCTCGGCAAGGATCGATGCCGCACGCCCCCGCTTCATCGATGCCGATCCCGCGCATGCCACGAAATCGGCCCGTGTGAAGTTGTCGCGTTTCCCGTTCATCGTCATCTGATGGGTAGCCGTCCAATCACCTGAAGAGTTGTAGCTGTAGGTCACGTCAAAGGCCGGCGCGAGGGACCATGCGCCCTGCTTGTCCATCAGGAACGCGATGTTCTTCACGTGATCATCTTGATTCCGCGCGACGATATTGAATGCCATTCTCCGGAACTGTTCCTCAATCATGGCCATCGGCAAATTCAACTGGCGAATCACGAGCAGCGCCTGTTCGTAGGAATAAGCTCCCGCTTGGTTGAAATCGAAATGCGCCAGCGCACAAAGGGACTGCATGTGTAGTTTCCGTCCCCCTGCCACCCGGTCGAAACGCCGGGTCATGAAATGCCGACGCCCGTTCTCCTCCAACAGGCGGCAATCAGTCATCGTGATTCCCGCGGCCTTTGCCATCAGGTGGTATGCGTATTCGATCACGCCATAGCCTTTCGGATCTTCAAGTTCCTTGTCCTTGTTACCCTTCACCCCGTCGAATTTCAGCAGCCAGTATTCATAGCCATCATCCGCCGTGACCTGCCCGGAGCGGACTTCGTTTGTCGCCGGATTCCAGGCGATCACCGCCTTGGCACGGGCACCTCCGGCCGAAGTCCCGACGCTCAAAATATCTTTCAACGCCTGCTCCTTGCCCGCCTCGTGAAAATGCCCCTCCAAATTGTTTCTGTGCGTTAACACCTCCCCCGCCAGTTGCACCAGGGCATCGACTTCGATTTTTGCCGCCTTGTTAGGCCTGGGTCCCTGCGCGGGTGAAAACTCCAGTGCGCCCATTCCGCGTGAGCCCGTGTAGCAAAGTCGCTCGACTGCGTTATAGCTGTCGGCCGGGCGGCCTTGTGTCGCCAGCCACGCGTTGATCAGCGCATTGCCAAACTTGTCGGGCAGTGAATCCGCCAGGAGACCGGGTAGCCCGTGGAATGTCTGCCGTGGCAACGCGGGAAACTCATACACCCGCCCGCTCAATGGCATCACCAGCGGCGAGAGTTCAATTCCGCTACGCGCAAAAACGGGGTCATACTGGAATGTCGCCACCTCGTTCTCCGCATCGAGGGAGACCGCGCCGATGGTTCGCCCCCAGAGTATTACTTTTGCAATCATGCCCGCTCACTCCATGTCCAAGTTTTCTTCTCAACCGGCGTCGTCTTCCGGCCCGTGGCTCGCTGCCTTTTTTGTCCTTGGAGTTTCAATTGATCCATAGGGCTGCTTTTCTGCTCTGGGACAAGCACTTCAAAGCGGTCCAAAATCCCGAGGGCCCTACAAACCCGCACAAAGCCTGACAATTGCGTCGCCGACTCTCCCCGTTCCAAGCGCTGCAGGGTTCGAAGCCCGAGGCCAGTTTGCTCCGCCAATTCACTCTGCGTCAGGTTTTGCGCTACCCGCAAGGCCGACAGCCGTTCACCGATCAGCTCTAAAAAAGCTTTGTCGGACATTTGCGGGTCAAGCTTCATACGCCACTAATGGCATATTATCGGCGATTTGTCAATTCAAAGCGCCACATTAGACGCTTTAACTGAATTGCTATTTAATGTGCCATAAATGGCGGCTAAATTGGAAATAAATTACATAAAACGTCATTTACGGCGGATAAAGCTACCGGTCTACGACGCTTTGCCGAAATGAAGGTTTCGATTGCAAAACGTCGGAAAATAAATACAACTACCGACGTTCCGTGCCAAACGACTGGCAGAAGGCTCTCAAAAGGCTGTACGAAGGAGCAACGGTGCTGAGGTCGAGGGATCTGGAGCAGCGCGGCCTGACACGTTCCCGAATTAGGGAAGCCGTGGCAGCCGGTGCGCTGGAACATGTCGCCCGCGGGCTCTATGGCCTGCCGGGTGCGAAACAATCGGAACACCACTCGCTGGTGCAAGTGACAACGCGGGTGCCCCATGCGGCGATCTGCCTGCTGAGTGCGCTGCGTTTTCACGACCTGACAGCTCAAAATCCCCATGAGGTTTGGATTGCCATTGGACCGAAGGATCGCAAGCCGTCGCTCGAATATCCCGCGATCAAGGTGGTCCGATATGGAACGGAGCGCTTCGCTCTCGGCCTGGAGGAACATCAGGTGGAAGGCACACGGATCCACGTTTATTCGGTGGCCAGGACCGTGGTAGATCTTTTCACCTATCGGAACAAAATAGGCCTGGATGTGGCGCTTGAAGCGCTGAGGGAAGGCTGGAAATCACGCAGGTTCACGCTGGCCGGGATCAACCGCATGGCCGGGCTTTGCCGGATGCGCAACGTCATGCAGCCCTATCTGGAATCCCTGGCGTCATGACACCCGAAGGTCTGATCGCATCCATCAGACAGCGGCTGATGAACCTCGCGCGCGAGAACGGCGAGGCATTCGATTTCGTGCTCGCCCGTTACGGAATCGAACGATTTCTCTACCGGTTGAGTATTTCCAAAAACGCGGATTGTTTCGTTCTCAAAGGCTCAATGTTGTTCCACGTTTGGAACCGGAAAATGCACCGGCCGACGCGGGATCTGGATTTGCTGGGCGTCGGGCCGAACGATCGGGAGTCAGTCCGCCAATCGATTCTCAACGTGCTTCGGACCGAGGTTTCCGACGACGGACTTCTGTTTGACGAGACCACCCTCGACGTCGAAGCCCTCCGCGAGGACATGGCCTATGGTGGCGTCCGCGCGAAATTCCGGGCCAAACTGGGAAACGTGAGAATCCCGGTTCAGGTGGATGTCGGCTTCGGCGATGCCGTGGTGCCAGGCCCCGAAACCCGCGAATTCCCAGTATTGCTGGCAGGACTTCCCATCCCGTCGCTGCAGGTCTATCCGGCCTGCACCGTGATCGCCGAAAAATTCGAGGCACTGGTGCGGCTGGACGCCCAAAACACGCGGATGAAGGACTTTTTCGATCTGGATCTGCTTTTGAAAACCGATCCTCCCGAGAGGGATTTGCTTTCGAATGCTAGCTGCTTAAGAATTTCGCCGCGTAGAAATGTGTCTACGAATGGTGTCTACAGCGAACCTCAGGCCCCTCAACTTACGCCGTAAGTTGCCGCTGTAAAATGGCTCCGGCGGTTGGGATCGAACCAACGACCTAGTGATTAACAGTCACCCGCTCTGCCGCTGAGCTACGCCGGATTTCGCGACCTCTGGGGACGCGGGCGGACGATGGGATTCCGAGGATACCAGTGGCAAGGGAAAAATGGCCGGAGCTTGAAAATCAGGCATTCTTCGGTGGGATTGCCGGGGATGGCGGGAAATGGCAGGATCGCGGCGACACGATGGGCAGCACGTTGAAACACCGGTGGAGCGTCACCAACAATTACCTGGCGGGCATCACTTTGGGCACATGGTGGCGTTTGTTGCGGGAAAATCGTTTCGCGGTCGATCCGGCGTATTGGCATCGGGCGGCCTTTGTGACGGCGGCGAGCGGGATGAATTCCTGGCATCGGCGCAGGGAGGAGCGTTTGTTTCATGACCGGATCGAGGCGGCGGAGGTGAAGGCACCGTTGTTTGTGCTCGGCCATTGGCGGTCGGGCACAACGCTGCTGCACAATTTGCTCGCGCTCGATTCGCGGCAGTTTTCCTTCGCGAACACGTATCAGGTCACCAACCCACACACCTTCCTCTCGACCGAACAAAGCAACGTCCGGCGCTTCGGCTGGATGGTGCCGGCAACCCGGCCGATGGATGAAATGGAACTCGGCTTCCATCTGCCGCAGGAAGACGAATTCGCCCCCTGCCTGATGAGTTTGCGGTCCTTGTATCCGGGAATCAGCTTTCCGCGAAACGAAGATCACTACGCGCGTTATCTGACATTCGATGGTGTGCCGGCTGATGAAATCAACGAGTGGAAGTCGTCGCTGCTGTGGTTTTTGAAAAAGCTGTCGCTGGATTCACCGCGGCGTCTGGTTTTGAAATCGCCACCGCACACGGCGCGGATCCGCTTGTTGTTGGAGATGTTTCCCGACGCGCGCTTTGTGCACATTCACCGGCATCCCTACGAGGTGTTCCAATCGTGCCGCCACTATTACGACACCGCTTGTTGGTACACCTATTTGCAAAAACCCGACACCGCGCGGATCGATCCGGCCATCATCGCACGCTACACCGAGCTCCATGACGCGTTCTTCCGCGATGTGGGATCGATCCCGGCCGGCCGTTTCCATGAGATGCGCTACGATGAGTTCGCCAGCGATCCGGTTGGTGAAATCAGAAACCTTTACCGGCAACTGGATCTTGAGGATTTCAAACCGTTCGAACCGAAATTGCAGGACCACGTGAAATCGCTCGCGGGATATCGCAGGAACCGCTTCGATGCCTTGGACGAGAACGACCGTGAGACAATCGCGCGGGAATGGCAGCGCAGTTTCGAGAAGTGGAATTACCCAGCCTGAACATGGAGCAAAGCCGCCGCGCGCCGGGACCACCCGGACATTTTCTGTTAGGGAATCTGCTGGAATTCCGCCGCGACGTGTTGCGGCTGGTGGTGGCCTCGGCAAAAACGTATGGCGACGTCGTGAGGTGCCGGCTTGGCCCCTATGTGCTGCATTTGCTCAACCATCCCGATCACGTGAACCACGTGCTCCGCGACAACGCCGCGAACTACGACAAGAACACCCGCAGTTCGGCAACGATCCGCTCGGTGAGCGGCCAGAGCCTGCTCACCTGCAACGGCGATTTCTGGAAACGCCAGCGCCGAATGGACCAGCCGGCTTTCCATCACAAGCAGATCGCAGGCTTCGCGGGAAAGATGACCGAGGCGACGGCAAATCTGTTAGAGTCATGGCGGGGCCGGAGTGGTGCCATCGACATCGCTTCCGAAATGGCGCGGCTGACGTATTCGATCGTCGGCAAAACACTCTTCAGCTTCGACACCGGCCAGGATGCGGTGACGGTGGAAAAGGCGATGCGGGTGATTTTACCCCACGTTTTCCAGCGGCTTGGCTCGGTGATTTGGGCTCCAGATTGGTTGCCGACGAAATCTAACAGAAGCTTCCGCCGCTCGCTGGACGACGTGGACGAGGTCGTGTATCGGATCATCCAACAGCACCGCGATGCCGAGGCAAGCGGTGGCGGGAACGATGACCTGCTGGGCATGCTATTGCGGGCCCGCGATCCGGATACCGGCGACGGACTCGATGACACCCAGTTGCGCAATGAAACCATCACCTTCCTGCTGGCCGGCCACGAAACCACCGCCAACGCCCTGACCTGGACTTTTCATCTCCTTGCAGAACACCCCGCGGTTGAGGAACGCCTGTCGCAGGAAATCGAAGAGGTGCTGTGCGGACGGACACCGGTGCTTGAGGATGTGCCGCGGCTGGTGTTCACCAAGATGGTGATCCAGGAAGCGATGCGGCTCTATCCGCCGATCTGGATCATCGAGAGGCGGGTCATCGGCGAGGATGTCATCGATGGCTACACGCTGCCGGCCGGCTCAGCGGTGGTGATTTCTCCCTTCGCCTTGCATCGGCATCCGCAGTTCTGGGAGCGGCCGGAGGAGTTCGATCCCACGCGTTTTGAGGAAAAACCACCGGCGGCGTATATTCCCTTCGGCGCCGGGCCGAGGTTTTGCATTGGCAACGAGTTCGCCATGTTAGAGGCGCATCTGATCGTGGCGATGGTGATGCAGAAGTGGCGCTTGAAAATGGTTCCCGGGCATCCAGTCGAGCCGATGCCGGACATCACCCTGCGGCCCCGCCACGGCATGCTGATGACGCTCAGTCCCCGGGACAGCGAAGCCAACCACAGATGAACAAGATGGACGCAGATCAAGAGGATGGCGCAATCCGCTACCACCATCTCATCCAGAACGAATTCATTTTATCTTATCTGTGTAAATCCTGTTCATCTGTGGTTGAATTCCTTCCGAAATACGAGTCGTTTTGGGCCATTTCCCCACGGGGTTGGGACCCTGCTTCCCGGGCCAATCTTCCTGATTGAAGAATTCCGCGGGCCTGTTGAGAATCCGATCATGACTACCGGCCGCGCACTTGTTCTTTGCTTGGGGATGTTCACGTGTTTCGTCAATGCGGCGGAGGAAGATGCCGCCCATGCCGAGCTTCGCAAGCTGCGGACGGAGGTCATCGATTCCGTCATAAAGGGCGACATCGATACGCTGCTGACCCATGTGGATCCGAATGTGGTCGTGACCTGGCAGAACTCCGAAGTCTGCCGTGGCCGCCAGGGATTGAAGGACTTCTTCGAGCGGATGGGAAAAAAATCGTTCAAGGGCTACAAGGTGCCGCCGACGCCCGATGAACTTACCATCCTTCACGGAGGTGATACCGGCATTTCGTTCGGTGAGACGGTGGCCAACTACAATCTGTTAGGGAAGGACTATGAAATCAAAAGCCGCTGGACCGCGACGCTCGTGAAGCAGGACGGCAAGTGGCTGTTAGGCGCTTACCACATTTCGATGAACGCCCTCGACAACCCGCTTTTGAACGCCGCCAAGCGAATGCTTTATTTCGCGGGCGGAGGCGCGCTCATCATCGGGCTGGTCATTGGCCGCTTTCTCGCGAGAAAGACCGCTAGCCCCCTGCCGCCAGCGTAACTGCCTTGTAGCGGCGGTCTGCGACCGTCGTGCGAATGACCAGCCAAATGAAAGCGAATCGGCGGACTAAAGATCCGCGGTCCGTTAAAGGTGCTGATTCATTGACGGTTCAATTTCTCGTCGGACGGTCATAGACCGCCGCTACAACATCATCCCCCTGCCGCCAACGTGACGATTTCTACGTTGCTCCCCTCGCCCAACGTCACGTTCGGATAGTCGCGCGGAAAAACCGCTTGTTCATCGAGCTCGACGACGACCGGCTTGCCGCCGAGACCGAGCGATTCCAACAGCGCGGCGATCGACAGCGCGTTTTCGATTTCGTGGGCCTTGCCGTTGAGACGAATGGTCATGGGGAGTTGGGTTACTAGTTATTGGTTATTGGGCGCGATATCTTTCCTTATAACGTTTAACCAATAACTTATAACCTCGCGGCTAGAGCCGCGATCATCGCCACTGCGCGAGTTGTTCGGGGAAGGGACAGTCGCGGCAGTCCGAGCAATCCTTGAGGCAAAAATCGTGATAGACTTGGAGCAGCGCCTGGTGGTGGCACACGCGCCGGGTCCATGGCAGGGCCGCCTTTTCAGAGCCGAACAAGCGGATCGCACAGCGGCGGACTTTCTCGTTGGTCGCCGAATTACGAAGCTTGTAGTAGGACTTCCAGGTCATGCCATCCTCACGCATCGCCAGCGGAGCCAGGTGGTTTGCGATCAATTCCAAGGCCTGTGCGCGGCCGAACAATGCGATCCGCGTCGGCGATTCGGCGGACAGCAAGGTGTGGTGACGGCTCCAGAACGGGTGTGAAAGCGTTTGAAGGAAATCGATGAGCGGCTTTGCAGCGAAGGGCCGGGCGAAGGCGAGGCGCCGGTATTGCGGCCAGACTTTCAGCAATGCGGCCAAGGCTCCGACACGGCGATGGGGATGATTGGCCGGGCGCTGGCCATGCGTTTTCCACGGGATTTGCCGCTCCACCGTCGCTTCGAATGCTCCACGGTTTTTCCACCAGACATCCCACAATCCCCGCAAGTAATCACGGGTATCGTCGGACGCTTGCTCGTGAAGATCGGCATGCAGAAATCCCGCGCTGCCGAACATGATCGCCTCGACCGGAAAATCATCGCCCTTCGCCAAAGCGCCAGGAGTGCGCTGTGCCAGCAATCGCATCGCCAGCGCATTGCCACCATAGCCGAGTGTCTCCGCCGTCGCCTGATAGAGAGCCACATCGCGTCCATGGGCATCCGCCATTCGCAGCCAGCGGCTTGCCTTGGCCTCGGCGCGGTACATGGCGGCTTCTTCTAACAGGCGTTCGATCGCACCCGGCGGCAGTCCCTTCAATGGCGCCACGCAACGTCCCGGATGCGCGATCGCGACCTCGCGCGGGGGCCGGCTCAACGCATCTGTTAGAAGCTGGTCGGGTATCACCACTTGCGGGACTTCGCGATGATCGGAGGTGCGCGTGAAAATACGGCGCGCATCGGCTTGAAAAACGACATGCAGCACGACGTCGCGGAAAGCGTCATTGGTCGCGTGGCCATGATTTTCCCAATCGACCGCCAAGGGATCCAGCTCCAGTGGTCCCGCCCGCAGTTCGCCATCGACCTCAACCGCGGCGTTCATGAAATCCGGGCCCGCACCGCGGTTCCATTCGCCGAACTGGACGATCCGCACCCGCTTGCCGGTGGTGGTCCGGAAGTCGCGGCCCATTGCTCCGGCAAACCACAGCGCCTGCAATTCAAGTTCGGGCGGCAACGAAGCGGGCGACGTCTCCTCAAACGCAAGCGGTGGATGCCACACCGATTCTAACAGAAAACCGTAAGTCATTTTCCCGAACAAGTGATCACGGTTTTGTAGGTGGCGGGGGCGGTGGTGGTGGCGCCAGCAGATCGAGCCAGACTTTAAACGCATCGGCTTCCGGCAAGGCACCATAGCGCATCCGCGCCTCGCGCAATTTTTGGATCGCGCCATCCTTTCGCTTCGCGTTGCGCTCGATGGCGATCAGACTGAAATCCTGACGCATCTTGTCTTCGGCTTTCACATAACGAAGGCGCGCATTGTTGAACCAGCGCGAAGCTTCGACGGGATCTACGCGCTCGATCGATTCCAGGCCCAGAGCTTCCGCCAGAATACCGCTTTGCATCCGGTCCGCGGCTTTTTCCAACTGCATCCGCCGTTCGCGCGGATTGTCTTTCCATTCCACCGCCGCGGCCCGCAGCGCGCGGTATTCGATGTCGCCGGCTTGCTTGGTGCCACTGCCATCGAGGTGGATGAACGGCCGGTAAAGCGGATCGCCGAGCACGACGCCCTGCCATGACGCAACAGGCATCCCCATCCAACAGGCCTCGCCCCAGGTGTAACCCGCGAGCAGCCTTTGCTGGATGATGCTGAAGTCATGCGTCAAATGCAGATATGGCTCGAACACGTTGCCAATGGTGACCGCCGCACCCCGTTCCAATAGCGGAGCGCTCCAGTTTTTTGAGGCGTTATTGAGTTGTTCCGCACTGAACGAATGCAAGTGCATCGCGATGGCTCCCTTGCGGAAACGGAAGCGCGGATTTAAAAACGGGCCGCTGACATTCCAGTCATACCAACCGTAATACACCGCAGCGTCCATCATCGGATAGTTGGTCGGAAAAGTCTCATCGAACCTGTCCACCACGGTGGGAATACCGGCACCGGCGTCCGACTTCACCACTGCTTCCAGCCATTGGTCGCCCTGCGGGAATTTGTTGGCGATATCGACATAGGCCATGCCCCACAGGCCCGTGGTCTCCACTTCCACGGCATCGCGGATCATTCGCTCGCAGACCGCCACGGACGGGCCGTCGATGCGGGCTGTTAGAACGAGGAAGGGCAAGTTCGCTTCGGTGATCGATACATCGCGCTTGTAAAATTTGTTCTGCAGCACTCCTTCGGCTGGAAGCCCCTCCACACCAAACATCGCAAGTTCGGAATCCACGGAGGCTTCATCATGGCCGACGAGTGGATTTGCCTGGTTCACGGCGATCGGTGCATCTTTCCCTTTCGGCAGAATCCGCAATGGCACTCCGCGGATGGTGACAAGCACTTGGATGCGGTTGGCGATTGGCAGGGTAACGCCGCCATTTTCAGATTGGCGTTTCCACCAGCCGCGTTTATCGAATTCGCGGCGCAGCGGATTCTGAATCGTATTATCATAATCCGCGCGCGTGATGTCCCCCCCTTGCGGCATGTCGAGGCCGATCAAATTGTCGGCAGGGATGCTTCGTGCCGCCTGATAGACCTCCGCCAAATGACGCGACTCCGGAAGCCTGGTGTTGTATAGAATGGCGACCGCTTCAGGCGGAATGGCCGCTTTCGCCATCATTGCCACCTGCACGGGCAGCAGCAACAGCAGCAGGGCCAAGGTTCGCATCGCGGGAAGCATGCCCGGCTGCCGCGATCATGCAAGACCGGCATTTTTCTCAGAGCGAAACCCGCAAGCCATCCCAGGCCAGTGCCACATTGGCCGGCAATTCCGGCATCGGTTTCGCCGCGTCGTAGTCATGGCTCAAATGCGTCAGCCAAGTCTCCCCGGGCCGCAGATCCTCAACCGTATCCAAGGCCTCACCCAACGAAAAATGGGTCGCGTGTCCGGTCCTCCGCAGCGCATCCACCACCAGCACCCCCACCCCGCGGATCAAATCCAGGGTCCTGTCCGGAATCCTCTTCACATCCGGCAAATACGCGAGGCTGCGGCAGCCCGGATGCTCGAAGAGATAGCCGATCGTTTCCACGTTCGAATGCTCGACGGGCAGCGGCGTGATGCGGATTTCGCCATAGGAAAACGGTCCATCGATTTCGCGGGCTGCCGGTCTGACATAGCCCTCGACCACGCGCTCCGGGAAAAACGCCCAGCCAAACATATTTCGCAAGGTCGCCATGCAACCGGGAGTCGCATACAGGGGCAGCGAGTCGCGTTTTTTCCAACAGAACGCGCGCAGTTCATCGAAGCCCGCGACATGATCGAGATGCGCGTGGGTATAGAGCACGGCATCGATTTCCCGCAGCCCTTCACGCAATGCCTGCTGGCGCAGGTCGGGCCCTGAATCGACGAGCAGGGTGTTCCCATCCGCGCGCAACAACACCGACGATCGGGTCCGTTGGTTGCGGGGCTCGCTGGATTGGCACACGGCGCAGTCGCAACCGATCACCGGCACCCCGACCGAAGTGGCCGTGCCGAGAAAAGTGAAGGAAAAATCCGCCGCCATTGCTTCCGGAGCCGACCCTTGCATAATGCGGGCCGTACCGCAAAAGAATGCTCTCGCTGCTCAAAATCCGCAACCTCGCCCTGGTCGATGAGCTATCATGGGAACCGGGCTCGGGACTGATCGGTGTCACCGGCGAAACCGGGGCCGGCAAGTCGGTGATCATCGGCGGCCTCAAGCTCGTGCTCGGCGAACGCGCGGACAAATCGCTGATCCGCTCCGGCGAGGAATCGTGCTCGGTGGAAGCCGTTTTCGAAATGGAAGATCCTTCCGAGATCAACGCCATTCTCGAAGACGGCGGGCTCGCAGCCTGTGATGACACGCAGTTGATCGTACGCCGCGTCATCGGCCAAAACGCGAACCGCCAGTTCGTCAATGATTCGCCGGTCACGCTTACTTTGCTCAAGCGGCTTGGCGAGCATCTCGTCGATTTGCATGGCCCGCACGATCACCAGTCGTTGCTTTCAACCGAACGCCAGCTCGCGATGCTCGACGCATATGCCGGCGCCGACGCCGCCATTTCAAAATACCGTGGCGCCTACAAAGCCTGGCGCGTGAAGACGTCCGAGCTTGAGGAAATCCGCCACGCGGAAAATGCCAGTGCCCAGGAAATCGAATTGCTCCGCCACCAGGTTGGTGAAATCGACGCCGCGAACATCCGGCCCGAAGACGAACAGGATCTCGAAGACCGCTGGCGGCGCGCGTCAAATGCATCACGCCTCGTCGAAGCGGCGGCCGCGGCATTGGCGGCGTTGAATGGCGACGATGGCATCCTCGAACGCTTGTCGGAAGTGCAGCGCCTCACCCGCGATTTGGAAAAGCTCGATCCATCCATTTGCGAGCGAACGGCCTCATTGGAAACCGCCTGCGTTGAGTTGCAGGATCTGGAATCGAACCTATCCGATTACGCGGACGAACTGGACATCGATCCCGCACAAGCGGCGAGCCTTGAGGAGCGCGTGAATCTGTTAGAGTCGCTGAAGCGCAAATACGGCCCCTCTCTAACAGACGTTGCGGCCCGCCGTGACGCTGCGGCTGCGCGGCTGGATACCATCGAGAATCGCGGCGAAAAATTGGAGACGCTCGGCAAGGAAGTCGCCGCCTGCCGGGCCACTCTCGATGCGGATGGCAAGGCCCTGACAACCTTGCGGAAAAAAATCGCTCCGAAACTCGCGAAGGAAATTTCTTCTCAACTCAAGGATCTCGGCTTCAAGCAGGCATCTTTTGAAATGCCGTTGAACGCTCTAACAGAACCCGGTCCGCAGGGTTTTGAAGCGATCGATTTCCAATTCGGCCCCAATCCCGGCGAGCCCCTGCTGCCGCTTCGCCAGATCGCCTCATCGGGAGAAATCAGCCGCGTCATGCTGGCGGTGAAATCCGCGCTCGCCGAACAGGATGCGACACCGCTGATGGTGTTTGATGAAATCGATGCCAACGTCGGCGGCGAAGTCGCGGGTGCGGTGGGCCGGAAGATGGCGGCACTGGGGACACGGCATCAAGTCATCGCGATCACCCATTTCCCGCAGGTCGCGGCAACAGCGGCCCGGCATTTCGTCGTGGAAAAGGAAGTCAGCGGCGGACGCACGCGTTCACGCTTGTATTCCGTCAGCGGCGAAACGCGCATCAACGAACTCGTCCGTATGCTCGGCGGTGGTGGGGATCAGGCGCGTGCCATGGCGGCCTCGCTTCTCAAAATCTAACAGATCGTTGAAACGCATTTTCAAATCCGTGCCCGAAGCGGTGGAAGCCTCCTCCAGCGAGGTCGCGGCTTCACTCGGCCTGCCATGGCGCGGACCTGGAATGCCGCGTCTGGTGATCGGCCGGCGCGAATGGATCTCACTCCCCGACCTCGGCATTTCGCCCCTCAATGCCAAGACCGACAGCGGTGCCCGCAGTTCTAGCATCCACGCGGAGGATGTGCGTCTATCTGACGATCAAAAGACGGTCCATTTCACTACCACCAACCATTACAACGAGACCATCACCTGCGAGGCTGCGGTTGCGAAAATCGCGTTGGTGCGAAGCTCATCGGGCCTCGCCCGCAAGCGTTTGTTCATCGAAACCACCGCGGCGGTGTCTGGAGGCTTCCAGTGGAAAATCCTGCTCAGCCTTGCGGACCGTTCGGAGATGCTGTGCCCGATGCTGTTAGGCCGTCGGGCCTTGGCCGGGTATTTCCTGATCGATCCACAGGGCTCGCATCTGTTAGGGACACGCCGGCAACTTGACCGGCAGCGCTGATCTGTTAGAGCATTTTAAATGATCGTATGTCCACTCCGGCTGCACGGAATTTGGTGGCACATGTTCTTATGTTTAGGCCCAACGGGTCGTCGATACCTCAGCCCCGGGCATCGCCCGGGGTTTTGATCGTTTTGCATTCAGCCCTGAAGGGGCGCCATAACGCGTGAAGGCCTGAACGGTTATGACGCCCAATTCAGGGCTCAAATATTGTGTGCGACGTTTCCCAGGGCGATGCCCTGATCGTTATACACAAATCGAGGAGTCACCGAGGCGATCGTCGACGGCGAACTTTGCGCGAAACGAAAATCCCGAGCTGCGTGGCCTCCGGATCTAACATCCGGGCACGGCAAAGCCCGCGCTCCCCAAGGAACGCTTCTACCTCTTCAACCCCGTCTCACTCGCTGTGAAACGCGTGCCATGCACAGGCAAAATCCCTGACGCGCGCCAGTCCCTGCCAGATGGACTGCGGCCCCGGCGCTCCATCACTTTTGCGCCCGAGATGGCCGCCGAGTTTGCCGATGATGCCGATGAACTCGGACAGCGACGGCTCCTTGGCATCCTTCCTGCGTTTCACCACGGCACACGCCGATTTCCACTCCGCTTCTTCAAACACACAACTGCACGGCAGATCCGGGCACTGCCGCCCGAGATGGGTGAGATAAATAATCCGCCAAGCGATCACCGAGTAAATCATGATCGCGTTGATCACCGCCTGGGCGGTCTTGAGCTGGATGCGCTCCACCCGGCAGCCGGTTTTCAAAACCCGGTGAAACACCTCGATGTCCCAACGCCTCATGTAAAGGTTGAGGATGCGGCGGGCTTCCTCCAGCGTGGTCACTTCCTTGCTGGTAAGCAGCAGCCAGCGGATCGGATCTTCTCCCGCGGGCGGATCGGGTTCCTCAGCGAGGATCGCCCAGAAGGAAATCTCCTTCAACTTCCCGCCCTTGCGGTAGGGAGGGCGGAGTGTGATCTTCATCACCCGGATGACCTGGCGCACCGTGCGGGCGCTGCGGAAGGTGGCCACCGTGTTTCCTTTAACTTTCTTCGTGCCCTTCCTCGCGCGAACCTCAAACCCGATTTCCCCAAGGATCGGCGCGACCTCGAGCGCGGCGAAAAGTTTGGACGCTTCGCCATCGGCCACGCCCAGCAAGGCACGGTCCTGATTGGCGCGGATGATCCACTCCGCGCGTGGTCCTTCCCCTGCCTGTTGCCACGCCTGATAGACCTCAAAGATATCCCCCTCGCGATCACTGATGGAAAACACCTCGCACTCCGGCAAGCGCCGGGCCAGTTCCAGGGTCTTGTGATAGCCCTCCACCCAGCGGTGGCTTTCCTTCTCCTCAATCGGGCGCTGCTTGCGCGTGGCGGCGGTGCGGAACGTCTTGTCGTCGCGCAACATGATCGACGCATCCAGCAACCCCAACGGCAACCCTTGTTCGGAAACCGCGTAGAGCGAGTGCATGAAAAACCCCCTGCGCGATTCATCATTGAGCGGCCCGAGCCCCTCCGTCTCCTTCATGTGGGTGAAATCAAACTCGGTGGTATCCTGGGACACTGCCACGCAGGCATGTCCGGCACATCGCTGCATGGTAGCCTGCCGATGTGGCGCGATCAGGGCATCGGGAGCAAAATCATCGGAATTGAGCAGGCGATAGGCCGCCATGGTCTCGCTCCACCCGCCGCATGCCGCCGAAATGCTGGCGGCTGGCGACTTCGCCAGCGCTGCGGCGACCTTGCCCAAACGACGGCTGCGGCGCCGATCCCTGAGATCGGCGTCGGCAAACTCGTCTGTGAAATCTTCCGGCATGGGGCGCGTTCCGTGACGCACCACCAGTTCAAACAACTGTTTCTAACAAGTACACATTTATTTACAGATATTTTTCACACCGCTCCCGGCCTCAACTTTATGCCGGTATTTGTGTATAACGATCAGGGCG
>JANMJQ010000211.1:0-3514 GCA_031371445.1 Akkermansiaceae bacterium | reverse complement strand
GTCGTGATCGCGGACATGGAGGAACACATAGAGGTCACCCGCCGCGCCGCCGCGGACGCCGGCATCGCCATTTCCCGACGATCGCAGGCGCGTCCCTGTGTCGACACCGGCGGGGATGCGCAGCTTGATGCGGCTGTCGCGCTGGACCCGGCCATCGCCTTTGCAGGAGTTGCAGGGGTCGGAAATCGTCTCGCCGGTGCCACGGCATTCGGGGCAAGTCGATTGCTGGATGAAAATACCGGCCTGCCGCGCAACCACCCCGCGGCCACCGCAGCTTGAGCAGACCTTCACGCCGCCCGCGCCTTTGCTGCCCTTTGCGGAACAGGGTTCGCAAGGGACGTAGCGTTCGATTTCCAGCTCCTTCTCAACCCCGCGGGCCGATTCTTCGAGGGAAATTTCGAGATCATAGCGCAGGTCGCTGCCACGTTGTTTGCCCGAGGTTTTGCGCGAACCGCCGCCACCGAAGAACTCCTCAAAGCCACCGCCGAAAGCGCCGCCGAAGACTTGCGAGAACAAGTCCATCGGGTCGTGAAATCCACCGGAACGTCCGCCGCCACCGTTGGAGAAAGCGGCATGGCCGTAGCGATCGTAAGCGGCGCGTTTGTCGGCGTCGCTCAGCGCTTCGTAGGCCTCGCCGAGTTCCTTGAACTTATCTTCCGCGGTGTGGTCACCGGGGTTTTTGTCCGGATGAAATTTAACGGCCAGCTTGCGATAGGCCTTTTTGATTTCATCAGCCGAGGCGTCGCGAGAAACGCCAAGGATTTCGTAATAGTCGCGCTTGGCCGCCATGTTCAATGGACCCCTCCTTCTTTCGCAATGGGAACTTTGGAAACCACGACACCGGCGGGCCGCAGCAAACGGTCACGCAGTTTGAATCCGCGGCGGGTCACACGCAGGATCCGGCCCTCTTCGCCTGCCGCGCAATCCTCCTGAGCCACCGCGTCATGCAGATTGGGATCGAACATCCCGTTGGCCGGAATCTCCTCCACGCCCTGCGATGCCAAAAACTCGTTGAGCTGGCGGCGGACCATGTCCATGCCGATGTAAATCATCGATTTCGTATCCTGCGAAGCGGCCTGCATGCCCATCTCGAAATTATCGATGACCGGCAGCAAATCCTCGAGCAGGCGCTGGTTCGCATAACGGATCGCGTCCTCACGCTCGCGGGCGGTCCGCTTGCGCAAATTTTCGATCTCGGCGGCGGTCCGCATCGAGATTTCCTTCCACTTCGCGGCTTCGGCTTCCAATTCCTCCCACGGGTCAATTCCGTCGGCCTCTGTTTGCGCTCCCGAGACGTCCACAGGGATCTCCTGGGCTTGGTTCGGATCGATGTCGGCTTGCATGGCGCATAGCTGTAGCCACGAACTCCCCGGCGTCAATCACGGCATGAATCGAGGAGCAGGGGCGGGCCGGCCGACTCGAAATACACGAGTTAACGACGGATCGGACTGAGGTCCTTAGCTGGGAACGTTAGCGGCGGCCTTAAAGAACCGACGCCTGGGGTTGATAGTTAGCCTCTATTCAACGGCATTCGGCGGCCGCAAATCCTTGCGCCATTTCGGAAGCTTCTTGGGAACAAGCTCCTTCAATTCCACTTGAAACACCGTGGCCAGCAGGATCATTTCCAAATCCGAAACGCCGCGAACTCCCCGCTCAATTTGCGAAACGGTTTCCCTGCCTATGTCAAAATCCAGGAGATTGCAGCGGCCAGCCAGATGCTGTTGGCTCCAATTTTTGAGTGCACGGAGCTTACGCACTTGAATGCCGATGGCGTTGCGTAAGGGCGGCTCCTTCATGGAAAGTTAGCTTTCCATGAGCAAGGACGAGAACAGCCGCTTTGATGGGAAAGCTAGCTTTCCATTTTACGCTTGCGCATTTTACACCCAAAATGTCAGAACCTCTATCGCTTACCAAGCGATGACAGCTTGGGTCTTGTCACTTCGACCAATTCGAAGAATATCGACAACCGACAATCCCTCCCTTTGCTCTCACCAAATTATGAAACTTGCCTTGGTTTCCGTCAGCTTGTTAGGCGGAATGGTTCCTGCGTTTGCGCAGCAAAATGCAGCCGCCCGCTGGGAAGTCGAAATTCCAGCCCCGGTTGCCAACAAAACGGAAGTCAAACCGGCGCCCAAGCCGCAGCCCCCAGATTCTGCGGTTTTGAAGTCGCGGGTCATGCGCATACCAGTAACGGAAGCCCCCGAACTTGCAGGTTTGCCACCAATTACCGGCGTCATTAATGCAACCGTCAAACTGGTTGAAGATCCCGGTCTTCCTGATCCGCCAAAGCCACTTCCACCTTTACCTCCAACTGACCCGGCAGTCCTTGCACGGTTGAAGGAACTGCGGGCAAATTATCACGCTACTTTACCGGTTTTTGTTTCCGGAAGCGTGTATGACGGCAAGCGCACGCTAATTAAAATTTACCCCAACGGTCAGGCTGACAACGAAGTGGTTGCGTGGTCCAACCTCAACTTCATGTATCTTTCGGGGAATGGCGGCTACCGCGTCAATTTCGCCGATGGGACCTACCAAGACTATTCGCTTCTTATGGCTGTCGGCCCGGTGAGCAGCGAGAATGCAAGACGTGCGGCTGAACGCACCGGGCGAAAAGACCTGATACCCCAGATTCCGGAACTGCCGGATGTGGAAGCGGCGGGACCTAAGTTTGTCGTGGTCAAAGGCGATCGGGAAAGCGACGGCATGCACGTTCTCGAACAGCTTCATGATCTCTTCCAAGTGTCAGGCGAAACCATGAAGCAGCAGTATTTCGCGAGGGAACAGGCGAGAGCCGAACGAAAGGCCTGCCTGTTGGCCAATCCGCCTAAGCCCCAAGACGTTGCGATTCGGATCTGGAAGCGGCAAAATCCGGTTGGTGCTGCGCAAAGTCAGGAAGGGGGAAATCTAAAATGAATCTGCGTCCTCTTCTTGGAACTGTTGCGCTTGGGCTGATCTGCCAAACAAATCGAGCCCAAGCTGACGAAATAATCCTGACTCAAGGCACTTCCGGAACCTGGAACGCCGAGTGGAATGGTGCGGCAGACCGCACGGATTTTCTACAATGGTCGCTCGACCTTGCCGATTGGTATTACATGCCACTTGTTGAACACGGTACAGGCGTTCACAGCTACGGCTTCTGGTCATCGTCGGGGAAATTGTTCCTTCGTTTGGAAAGCACGGATCACCCTACCACAGACCCTGACAACGACGATTTTGACGGGGACGGAATTTCAAACAGCGATGAGGTCAGCATTTACAACACTGATCCGCTGAAATCTGATACGGACTGCGATGGTTTGTCTGATGGCAATGAAATACTCAATATCGGAACAAACCCAAGAGTCGCTGACGGCGACGGCGACGGCCTGAGTGATGGCGAGGAAATTATAACATATGGGTCGGACCCGTTTGAGTTGGACACCGACGGCGACGAGTTGCCCGATGGAGATGAAGTAGCGATTTACGGAACCAATCCCACGCTGTTGGACACCGACGGCGACTGGATGGCAGATGA
>JANMJQ010000210.1:0-1742 GCA_031371445.1 Akkermansiaceae bacterium | reverse complement strand
CCCTTTCCTGGTCGAGCTGTTCGAACTTCTGGACGATCCCTTCTGCGCTTCCGAATTCTCCCGCAGGGTCCGCAAATATGTGCCTCCCTTAAAGCGGGAGCTTTGGCTGCCCACCGCGGAAGATGTCGTGGTCCAGAAAATTCGTTGGGGCCGCTCCAAGGATCTCGATGACGCCCGCGACGTGCTTGCGGTGCAAGGCCCGGAATCGCTGGATATGGATTATATCCGCGAGTGGTGCTCAATCCATCACACCACCGCGAGACTTGAAGGATTGCTCGCCGAGTTGCCGCCAGTTTGAAAAAGGCGCTTAACCGTGGGCACGACTATGGTTGAGTCTGGGCGTAATCACCCTTCATGCCGGGGTTGACGCGGGGGCGTTCGTGGCTACAGCTATGCGCCATGCAAGCCGACATCGATCCGAACCAAGCCCAGGAGATCCCTGTGGACGTCTCGGGAGCGCAAACAGAAGCCGACGGGATCGACCCGTGGGAGGAATTGGAAGCCGAAGCCGCGAAGTGGAAGGAAATCTCGATGCGCACTGCCGCCGAGATCGAAAATTTGCGCAAGCGGACCGCCCGCGAGCGTGAGGACGCGATCCGTTATGCGAACCAGCGCCTGCTCGAGGATTTGCTGCCCGTCATCGATAATTTCGAGATGGGCATGCAGGCCGCTTCGCAGGATACGAAATCGATGATCTACATCGGCATGGACATGGTCCGCCGCCAGCTCAACGAATTTTTGTCTGCTCAGGGCGTGGAGGAAATTCCGGCCAGCGGGATGTTCGACCCCAACCTGCATGACGCAGTGGCGCAGGAAGATTGCGCGGCTGGCCAAGAGGGCCGGATCCTGCGTGTCACCCGTCGCGGCTTCAAACTGCGTGACCGTTTGTTGCGGCCCGCTGGTGTCGTGGTTTCCAAAGTTCCCGCGAACGAAGGAGGGGCCCATTGAACATGGCGGCCAAGCGCGACTATTACGAAATTCTCGGCGTCTCCCGCGATGCCTCGGCCGATGAAATCAAAAAGGCCTATCGCAAGCTGGCCGTTAAATTTCATCCGGACAAAAACCCCGGCGACCACACCGCCGAGGATAAATTCAAGGAACTCGGCGAAGCCTACGAAGCGCTGAGCGACGCCGACAAACGCGCGGCCTACGATCGCTACGGCCATGCCGCTTTCTCCAACGGTGGTGGCGGCGGACGTTCCGGTGGATTTCACGATCCGATGGACTTGTTCTCGCAAGTCTTCGGCGGCGCATTCGGAGGTGGCTTCGAGGAATTTTTCGGTGGCGGCGGCTCGCGCAAAACGTCGGGCAAACAACGTGGCAGCGACCTGCGCTACGACCTTGAGATTTCCCTCGAAGAATCGGCCCGCGGGGTTGAGAAAGAATTGGAAATCGAACGCTACGTCCCTTGCGAACCCTGTTCCGCGAAGGGCAGCAAAGGTGCGGGCGGCGTGAAAGTCTGCTCTAGCTGCGCTGGCCGCGGCGTGGTGGCACGGCAGGCGGGTATTTTCATCCAGCAATCGACCTGCCCTGAATGCCGTGGCACCGGCGAAACGATTTCCGACCCCTGCAACTCCTGCAAAGGCGATGGCCGGGTCCAACGCGACAGCCGCATCAAGCTGCGCATCCCCGCCGGTGTCGACACAGGGACGCGCCTGCGATCGTCGGGAAATGGCGATGCCGGCGTCCGCGGCGGCGCGGCGGGTGACCTCTATGTGTTCCTCCATGTCCGCGATCACGAC
>JANMJQ010000187.1:0-2129 GCA_031371445.1 Akkermansiaceae bacterium | reverse complement strand
ATTCGCGCGAAGCGGGAGTAGAACAGTTATTGGTTATTAGTTAGATGTTATTAGGAAAGAGCTCTTCCCCGTTTAACCAATAACTATTAACTGATAACCTCCATCTCAAGCGAGCGACGGAATCGCGACATCGGGATTCGTATCCGCATCGTAATCCACGCCTTCCAGGCCGAAGCCGAACAGACGCAGGAAACTCGATTGATAACCGTCGAAATCGCCGTAATCCGGGAGATTTTCGGTGTTCACGGTTTTCCAACGCTCGCCCACCAGCTTCTGGATTTCCGGAGTCATTTCCCAATCATCGACGCGGATGCGGCCGGCATCATCGGGTTGTGGATCGCCGCTATACATGCGGTCGCGAAGGAGGCGGTCCATTTGCTCGATGCAATCTTCATGACTGCCTTCCGCCTTCATCACTTTATAAAGCAGGGATATATAAAGTGGCACGACGGGAATCGCGGAACTGGCTTGAGTGACCAGTGCCTTGTTCACCGATACCCATGCCTTGCCATGCAACGCTGCGAGTTTCGCATCGAGCGCGCGCTGGACCCGCTCCAAATCTTCCTTCGCCTTGCCGATGGTGCCGTTCTTGTAAATAGCCCAGGTCACTTCAGGCCCGATGTAGGAATAGGAAACGGTCTGCACATTTTCCGCGAGCACGCCGGCTTCCAACAAGGCATCGATCCACAACTCCCAATCCGCGCCGCCCATGACCGCGACGGTTTGTTCGATATCATCTCCCACAGCGGGTTCGATGGTGACTTCATTGACGACGCCGGTGGTGGTGTTGAGATTCTTGTTGGTATAGGTTTCACCAATCGGCTTGAGAACCGACTTGTAGACTTCGCCCGATTTCGGATCGGTCCGCCGCGGGGAGGCGAGGCTGTAAACGATGAGATCGATTTTTCCGAGATCCGCTTTGATCGCCGCAATGACTTCGGCTTTGACCGGATCGGAGAAGGCATCGCCATTGAATGACCGCGCGTAGAGGCCTGCTGACTTTGCTTCCTTTTCGAAGGCCGCGGTGTTGTACCAACCGGCGGTGGCGGTGCGGTCGGCCTCGCCGGGACGTTCGAAAAACACGCCCACGGTGGCGGCGTTCGCGCCAAAGGCCGCCGCGATCCGCGAGGACAGGCCGTAGCCAGTCGAAGAGCCGATCACCAACACGTTCTTTGGGCCGCTCTTGATGGGGCCGCGCGCTTTCACCACGGCGATCTGGTCGGCGACATGCTTGGCACAACCTTCCGGATGGGCCGTCGTGCAAATGAATCCGCGGATTTTCGGGGCGATGATCATGGGAGGGCAAGGGTATCTCCCGCTCCAACCGTGGCAACTGTTTTTGCCCTGCGGATCTTCGTCGCCAGAACGTCTTTTTGAAATGGCCAGAGCGCGGGAAGGCGTTTATGGATTTCCCCCGACATGCATTGGTATTATTCGAAAAGTGGCACCCAACTCGGTCCCGTTGAGGAAGCGGACCTGCGTTCAAAGCTGGCAATCGGTGAAGTCAGCCCAAACGATTTGGTTTGGAGAGAGGGGATGACCGATTGGCAACCTGCTGCAAAGGTTCCCGAATTGGGGGCTGTAGCTGCCCATCCGCAGAACAACCCGACATTGCCGGTAACCAGCGGCACGCCGCCATCACCCTATGCACCTCCGGGAATGCAGTCTTACGTTCCGCAGCAGGCAATACCCGGCGCGGGCAAGGCCACGACGTCGATGGTTCTTGGCATCGTCAGTTTGGTGCTTTCGATGTGTGGCTGCTATTCCCTTTTGCTGGTCATTCCCTGCGCGATCATGGCGGTTGTTTTCGGGAATCAGGTGAAGGCGCTGGTTGCCGCAAACCAAGCGCCGGTGACGGAGCTGGGAAAAGCCAAGGCCGGCGTCATCATGGGCTGGATTGCCATCGGCATTAACGTGTTGTTTACCCTGCTGATCATCGGCGGTGGTGTTGCAGGCGGATTCATGCACGATACTTCTCATTTGCGCTAACGACATGCATGATCTCCGCCGCCGCCGGCTGGCCCTGCTCGCGAAATGCTTGGTTGCGGTTTTGATCATCATCGGTGCGAGGATTTTTCTGCTCCAGTATCAATGGACGATTTTACATTCGGGCATGGGCTGCCCGCTGT
>JANMJQ010000300.1:0-17767 GCA_031371445.1 Akkermansiaceae bacterium | reverse complement strand
TTCCTCGGCCTTCACTACAAGGTCAACACCGCTCTCGACACACCGTTCTGGCGTCATTGCCGCGAAGAAACGGACCTGAGCGCCATTGGCGGCTTGTTGGAATTTTATCACGAAAACGGGCCGACCGGTTTTTGCCGCTATCGCATACCGGTCAGTCAGAGCGATTTCGGGATTGAAGGCTATTTCAACATGCTGGTGGGCAATAAGGTTCCGTATCGGAAGCATTACACACCGACTCAGGCGGAAAAGGCGATCTGGCAGGTGCACTGCCGCGAGAATGCGGCGCAGGCGGGACGGGGGATCGGCGTGGCTGAGGCCCTCTCCTATATCCGCCATCCCGGCTGGCAATGGAATGCCGACGCCGCCCGTTAACGGCTTTCAATGCCGAGCCGTTTGGCGTTGGCCGCTTTCCATTCGTCGCCGAGTTCGGCCGGTGTTTTGCTGGTCGCGTCCTGCCATAGCTTGTCGGAATAAGTGCCTTCACGACCCGCGGCGTTGAGCTTGCGGATGAAATCCTTGTCGCGGTTTTCCACCACCCAGTTCAGGAAATTGGCGGTGGTGCGATAGCTGTCATCGAATTTGGAATGGCCGAAGTTGCCTTTGGTGATTTCGGCACCCTTGGACTGCGGTTCGTAAATAAACCAGCGCACATAATCGGGGATGCCCTCGGTGACCCAACCCGGCGCGCGCGTGGGATTCGCGGCCTTCGGACGCACCCAATAGTTCTGCACGACGTGCGTGAGTTCGTGAATCACGCAGCCCTTCGCTTCGCCCTGCAACTGGGTGCGGAACCACGGCGCGCTCATCGACAGCTTGCTCCCCGCCGCATACGCCGGCGTGCCTCCCATGTCATCGCGGAACTCCAGGGTCACATCCGCGGGCGCGGTGTAACCATCGCTTGGCAGCAGCGCGCAAATTTTCGGATACCACTCGTAAACCACCGGGATCAGCTCCTTCTCAGCCCATGTCGCGAGATCGGGCGCAATCGTGGCGTCGAGTGTGAACTTGAATTTCCCGTCCGGCGTCGGATAAATCTTCACGATCTTCGCGGGCACCGCCTCGGGTACCGGACCGGACGCGTCCACCACGTCGATCTCGCTCAAAAATGTCTGCGACTGCGGGTTGCTTTCTTCGTTCGGAGCAAACTCTAACAGAAGGTAGCGGAAGCTTCCCAAGTTCCCGCCATGGGCGTCGATGACGGATGACACGTGCTGTCCACCGGGCTGCTTGTCCTTTGTATCGACTTTCGCAACACCCTGCCAGCCGCTTGAACGCGGGTCGGCGTCAGCCGCCGGCGAGGCATTGAATTTCGGTTCCTCGCCGGTCGCCGCATACAACTTGAAAACCTGCGCCGCCCGTTCGCGTGGATGCCACGAATACGTGTTCACCGCCTTGATTTGAACCGGCTTCCCAAGGTCGATGACGATGCGTCCCGCTGTGGTCCCGGCTTGGAAAAAGAAGTTGCGCGACGGCTCGTCGGCACCGCCGGGAACCTTGCCATCGTGCAAAGCTGTTAGATCCGCCCCGTTGCCATCGCGCTGGCCGCCTGCCAACGTGAACTTCGCGTCCGTGGCGGCATCGTTGCGCGATGGACCGGGCACCGGATCGATGATAAAGCCCTTGTCCGTCTTGCTGCGGCCGATCTCAACCTTCGCCGCGGCGGGGCAGGGCAGGGTGGCGGTCAGGCCTAACAGAAAAATGGCCGCGGCAGTGTGGCGGGATTTCATGAAATGGGTTTTTGGAGGATGAAGAGATTAGCGGCCCGTCGCGGTCGAATTCATCCGCCCACGCGAGTTGGTAATCCGGATTGCGCGGAGGAGCATCTTCCCCGCGGAGGGTCGCAAGCATGGACAGGGTCGCTCCGAGAATGCAGGCACCGGGCGATGAAATACGGGGAGGCATCGAAGTCCGCCGCCGGAAACGCGTTGTAGACCTGCGATTTTTCGCAAAGCGACCGAATCTTGGAGAAAATTGCGAAACTTGGCTTGATTCCGCGGATTTGCTGACTAAAACCGCCGCCCCCTCATGCCGGTCCCGTCACGAACGCTGAAAATCGCGATCCCGAAAGGCAGCCTCCAGGAGCCGACCATCGAGCTTCTGGGCAAGGCTGGCTACGAGATCTACGTTTCATCACGGGGTCTCCGCCCGGGTTCGAACGATCCGGACCTGGACGTCTATTTGATCCGGGCCCAGGAAATCGGGCGCTATATCGACCAGGGATTCCTCGACTGCGGGATCACCGGCTACGACTGGGCTTATGAAAATGGCGCAAACCTCACCGACCTAGGGGAATTGCCCTATTCGCGCGCGACCGTGCTGCCTACGCGCTGGGTGCTGGTGGTCCCCGAGGATTCGCCCATCCGCACACCGCAGGACCTGCAGGGCAAGCGCATCGCCACGGAAGGTGTTGGCATCACCCGCCGCTATTTGGAGGAGCGCGGCATCGAGGCCGAAGTGGAATTTTCCTGGGGCGCGACCGAAGTGAAAGTGCCTGACTTGGTCGATGCCATCGTCGACATCACCGAAACCGGTTCATCGATCAAGGCCAACCGCCTGCGGATCGTAGACACCCTGTTGACCTCGTTCCCGCACTTTTATGCGAACCCGTCCGCCGCGCAGGATCCTTGGAAAAAGGAAAAAATGGAGCGCATCTCCCTGCTGCTCAAAGCCGCCCTCGCCGCCCGCGGCAAAGTCGGACTGAAAATGAATTTCCCCGAGAGCCGCCTGACCGAACTGCTCGAAAAACTGCCGTCCTTGCGCCGCCCGACGATTTCCCGCCTATCCGAAGAAGGCTGGCTCGCCGTGGAGACCGTGATTGACGAAATCGTCGTCCGCGACATGATTCCCGAACTCAAGCGCCTGGGGGCGGAGGGGATCATCGAATTTCCATTGAATAAGCTTGTCCCCTGATCTTTACATCCGAACCTAAATCCGAACCGCCATGGGCTCCATCAAGAAACGCCGTAAAACGAAAATCAACAAGCACAAGCGCAAGAAGCGCATGAAGCAGAATCGCCATAAGAAACGCCTCCGCTACAAGTCCTGATCGCCTGATCGGCTGCTTTTTCAGCATCGCCAGAGCCCCCTCCACGGGTCTCTGGCTTTTTCCGTTTGCGCAACGACCTTTCCTCCGATGTCTCTGCAAGCCGTCGTCAATTTTCAGGTGATCGACGAGAGCGACGACTGGATCGTCGTCAACAAGCCGGCGCCGTTGATCGTGCATCCTGCGAACCAAGGGACGGAGCCGACCTTGCTGGGCGGTTTGGAGCGCTTGCTGGCGTATGAAATCGAGAACGGCGCGCGCCTCGGAATCGTCACCCGCCTGGACCGGGATACCAGTGG
The DNA here is from genome assembly GCA_031371445.1 of Akkermansiaceae bacterium. Taxonomy (GTDB): domain Bacteria; phylum Verrucomicrobiota; class Verrucomicrobiia; order Verrucomicrobiales; family Akkermansiaceae; genus Luteolibacter. The sequence continues at coordinate 14,425 of JANMJQ010000300.1, read as the reverse complement.
CCTCGTGCTGGTGGCGAAACACTACGCCGCCGCCCGCGAGTTGGGTTTGATTTTCCAGGAACGGCGGGCCTGCAAGCAGTACTTCGCGATTGTCCGGGGTTGGCCGGAAAGCGATGCATGGACCTGCCGCGAGCCGCTCATCCGCGCGAGCGAAGTGGGGCCGTCCGAGATCTGGGTGAGGCAGCAGGTGCATCCGCAGGGTCGGGAATCGCTCACCCATTTTTCCGTGGAATCGCGTTTTGAACGCAGTGAGGGTAAGTTCGCTGTAATCAGGTGCCTGCCCCATACGGGCCGCATGCATCAGATCCGGGTCCACCTTGCCCATGCCGGATTTCCCGTTGCGGGCGACAAAATCTACGCCGGAGACGGCTCGGAATATCTCGATTGGATGGCTGATGGCTGGACCCCCGGCTTGCAGCGCCGCCTGCTGCTGCCGCGTCACGCGCTGCACGCCACCGTCCTGGAGATTCCGTGGCGGGATGCCACCTTGCGCTGGGAGGCTAAGCTTCCGGACGACCTCGACGATTTTTGTCAGGGCAAGGAGGTTGCCTTCGGACCGGAAGTCACCGATTGGACCCGACCGGCATCATCCACGCCTGTGAAAAAATGAAATTCCCGAGTCTTCGCCGATTCCGCGGCTGCCATTTTTGCGGGGAAATCAACCGCTATTTTTGCGACGCGAAAAGCTGTTAGGCAGGCAGAAAACTTCCCTGAATTGTGATGAAATAAGGAAAAAAGGCTTGCTCCAACGGGGAAGTGAGCGTTTTATAACGCCGTTGCTGCGGGCATAGCTTAGTGGTAAAGCGCTATCCTTCCAAGTTAGACATGCGGGTTCGATTCCCGCTGCCCGCTCCATTTGACACTTTCGAAAGTTACCTTACAAATCACCACATGAAGAAAACGATTTTCTGTGCTCTCACCGCTGCTCTCGTGGCCATCGTGCCCGCCCGCGCGGAGGTCGATTGCCTCGCCACCTCGCTTTCGGTCAAGCTGGCAATCACCAACGACCACTCCAAGGTTCTTGAAATTGTTTCCAGCACCATCACCGCCTCGCCCCAGTGCGCGTGCGAAGTGGTGAAGGCTGCGATCGAAGCCTCCCGGGCAAATGCCAAGGAAGTTGCCGCAATCGTGGAAGCCGCTGCGATCGCGGCTCCGGACCAAATGCGACTGGTTTCCCAATGTGCTGTCGCCGTCGCGCCAGACTCCCTTGCCGACGTGCAGGCGGTGTTGGCCAAGCTGGATCCCAATGACGGTGATTCCGGGGCCAGCGCCAAGAGTGCCAAAGACGCCAAAGGCGCTGTTGCTGATCAAAGCGAAACCGCCGCGATGCCCAATCCCCTCGATTTCCCGGGTCAAGGCGTGATGAACCCGCCTCCGGGCCCAAGTGCGATACCGTTCTTCCCGCCGATTCCTCCCGTGGTCATTGACCCGCCGGAAATCTCTCCCGAAAATCCTCCCCAGTGATTCGGGGCCAGTTCTGCTTTTTCATTCTCAGTTCACCCACCCACCCCTCCACCCATGAAAACCACGTTTGCATCAGGCCTCTTCGCCTTGCTGTACGCCAGCTCAGCCTCCGCCGAAGGTCTCTTTTATGTCGGCAATGAAGCGCAGGAATCCCTCCCCTTGAAATGGGTTGTGGGTGCCAGCGCAATTTATGACGACAACGTCAATCCAGGATTCGGCGACAAACGGAGTTCGTTTGCCCTCAATCCTTACGTTGGCCTTTCTTTCGTCAATATCACCCCACAAACAACCTGGGATGTCTATGCCCGCCTCGGATTGATCTACTACTTCGACCAGCCATCCGGGGGTGATGACCTTAACAGCCAATCGCGCGTGGGAGTCAATCTGACCCACCGCTTTTCCGAGCGCCTCCGCTTTGCCAGCCGCAACTTCATCGCCTACGAATTGGAGCCGGATTATTCCTATGGTTATGCCTCTTCCCGTCAATCGGGTGAGTACTTTTATTGGCAGACGGACAATTCCATCGGTTTCCGTTGGACGGAACGACTCGCAACCTACACCGGCTTCAACCTGACTGGAGCGGACTACGATGTTGCCAACAATGACCGCTTCACGTGGGAATTTTACAACCAATTCCGTTACCAGCTCACCCCGAACACGGTTTTGACGGCTGACTATCGGTATTCTCAAACCGCGGGCGACGGACTTTCGTCAGATTCCACCGACCAATACTTCCTGGTGGGTGCTGAACACCGCTTCTCCCCGAACACCATCGGGATTATCCGGGGTGGCCTTCAGTTGCGCGACGTCAATGACGGGGCCAATTCAAGCAGTCCGTATTTGGAATTCGCCCTCAACTCGCAGGTCAACGAGCAGTTCAGTGTGCGAACCTTCCTCCGTTACGGAATGGAATACTATGACACCGTGGTGCTCCATCCGACCAGTGGCTTGTCGGAATTTGACGACCGCCGGACGCTGCGCCTGGGAGTGGAAACTGAATACGTTCTCAGCCCCGTGGTATCCTTGTTTGGGGGGGTCGACTATATCCCCTCCCAATATCAGGCAGGCCGGACGCTCAACGCGCCCATTACCAGTGTCTCTGATCTCAATGAGGACGTCATCAACGCTTTCATCGGTGCCTCGTTCAAGTTCACCGATAGCTTGACCGGATCGGTGACCTACAACTACACCCATTCCAATTCAGACGTTCTGGGCCGCAGCTATGACCGCAACCGCATTAGCGTTGGAATCAGCGCGGAATTCTGAGCCCGTTTGAAAATCATTTTGGTTGCTTAAGAAATATCACTTGCTCTATCCCAACTCCCGCAATGTCTTTCATTGCGGGAGTTTTTGTTTCAACTGGAACTCCTACCAATCTGTGAAAGACTAATTCCCATGAATCTCTCCGCCCCACAACAAAACGAGGCCGCACTGCACGCTGTCGACTACTGGCAGGTCATCAAGAACCGCTACGGCATCATCCTCCTCACTCTGCTGCTGGTGTTCATGACCGCCTCGGTCATCACCTACGTGATGCCCAAGAAGTACCAGAGCGAGGCGATCATCGAGGTGCGGCCGCGGTCCATATCCGGCGGTCCCTTGGGCAATGAGTTCGGCGGGGCGATTGGCAGCACCCCGATGACACCGCAGTTTTTCGGAACCGAATTCGAAAAAATCAAGAGCAGCAAATCGCTCTACAAGGTGGTGGAGAACCTCCAGCTTACGAACAAGTGGGGCTGCGACAAGGACAGCGCGGTGGGGATACTGAAAGGCATTGTCCAGACAAACAACACCCGGGGCACCGACCTGATTTCGATCACCGTCCGCCACACCAGCAAGGAAGATGCCCGCGACGTCACCGCGGAGGTCGCGAAAGCCTACAAGGAATACCGGGCGGAAATCGAAAACCGCGAAGCCGACAAGGCGCTGTATGAGCTGAACAAAGCTGTTAGAGATCAGGAAGACAAGGTTGAGGAACGCCGCAAGGTGCTGGCAACCATCGTGCGCACCAAGGGCATCATTTATAAGGGCCAGGATTCTTTCTATAACTCCGGCGGCGGCGTGGACGAGGACGAGGCCGCCCGCAATGACCTGCAAACCTATAACCATCTCGAACAGGAAAAGGTCCAGCTCGAGACGCAGATCAACAGTCTGTTGAGATACGACAGCGACCAATTGATGGTTTATGCACAGGGCCTGGATTTGCCGGAAAACGTCATCAAGACTTTGTATCCGCAATACCTCGAGGCGAAGCGGGAATTGGAAACCTACAGGATCAAAGGTCTCGGTGACCGGCATCCCACGATCCTCGCCGCCGTGGATCGGATCGGCGCGATGAAGCATCAGCTCGATGAAGGCGTGGTCAATCTTCGCGCCACCTTGCAAGCGCAGTTGGATATGGCTTCGGACCGTTTGAAGCGGGTTGAGCTCATGAAGGATGATAGCCGCGAGGAAGCCATCAAGCGCGGCTTGGATGCACAGGACTATGTCGATGCGAAGCGTGACTTCGAAACCGACCAGGAGCTTCTCCAGAAGCTCCGCTTGAATCAAATCTCCAACCTGATGCGCGGCAAGATGACCGAGGAAAGCATCGTCATCCACGAAGATCCGCAGATTTCCCAAAGCCCTGTGAGCCCCAACGTCACGCTTAACCTCATCCTCGGCGCGGTGGTGGGTTTGGTCTTCGGTGTCGGCATCGCGTTCTTCCTCGAGTATCTCGATACCTCGGTAAAAAGCCTCGAAGATGTGGAGCGTTATCTCCAGGTGCCGGTGCTGGCGGTCATTCCGAAGGATGTCGGTGTGCTGCATCGCCAAAGCGGCATGAGCCCCGATGCGGAAGCTTATCGGATCTTGCGCACGAACATCGAGTTCAACCGCAAGAATCCCGAGGACAACGCGATCACCGTGGTATCCGGTGGCGCTGGCGAAGGAAAATCGACCACCCTCGTCAACCTAGCTTATATCTGCGCGCAGGGCGGCTATACCACCCTGATGATCGACGCCGACTTGCGGCGCCCGCGTTTGCACACCTTCTTTGACATCAATAATTCGGTCGGCCTCACCAACTATCTGACCACCGAGCTGATGCTTGAGGATGTGATTTTGCAAACACCGGTGGATAACCTGTATTTCATGCCATCCGGAATTCTTCCCGCGGATGCCGCCGGTATCCTGAACTCGCGCCGCATGTCGGAGTTGATCCAGGACGTGAAGCAACGCTTCGACCTGGTGCTTGTGGACAGCCCGCCGATCCTCGGAGTGAGCGACGCGTCGGTTCTTGCGAGTGAAGTCGATCTTACGATGATTGTCGTACAACACCGGAAGCTGCCCCGCAACATGCTGCTCCGCGTCAAGCAAGCCGTCGAAAACGTCGGTGGCAATGTGATCGGCGTCGTGCTCAACAACGTGGATGTCCGCAGCGACAGCCAGTATCAGTATTACACCAGCTATTACACCTATTACGCGCCCGCCGAGTCGCAGATTGGACCACCGGTGGGCGTCAGCTCGGCACCTGCCAAACCCCATCCCGCGCCACGCGGCGATTCCGAAATGTATTGAATTCCAACCCCTCAAATCCCATGAACCTTCGATATATTATCCTTGGACTTCTTCTCTCCGTATTCCTGCCGCAGGTGGCTTCGGCCCAGATCCAAGCCGGCAAGTCGATCAACATCACCATCTCCAATGTTCCCGATGAGGATAAGAACACGGTTACGGGCACCTATCCGGTTTCCGAATCGGGTACGGTGAATGTGCCGTTTTTAGGGAACGTGCGGGCCGCTGGTATGCTTGACGCGCAGTTCGCGAGCAGTCTGCAGTCACAGTATAAGAGCGCCGGCATTTATCGGAATCCAACGATCCAGGTGTTTTCCAATGTCACCGGAAAGGATGTGGCATCCGAAATCGTCTCGATCGGGGGCCAAGTGCGTAAAACCGGCCCGGTTCCCTGGGTGAAGGAACTTACCCTATGGCAGGCCATCCAAGCCGCCGGCGGTCCGACCGAATTTGGCAGCATGCACCGTGTGATTTTGACCCGCGAAGGAAAGCAGAAGGTCTATGACGTCACGCAAGCCCAGTTCAAATCGATTCCGCTTCAGCGCAACGACAACATCGAGATTCCCCAGAAAAACTGGTTGAATCACTAAACGCCTGGTTGATGACGTGAATGGAAGCGGGTTTCAAGGCGCTCGGAGTTTGCTGTTTGCTTTCATTTGCATTGGCAAGCCACGCACCCGGCCTTGAAGTTCCGCCAGCTCCGTTTGCGAAACTCAGCTCGCCAGGGTTTCACGACCGGGAATCGGCGCAGGCCGAACTTTTGGTGTGGGGTCGCGAACATGGAAATGCGGCCCGCGATTTGTTTTTCGCCAAATGGCGCAGCTCGGCCGATCCCGAAGCACGGGCGCGGTGCTTGCAGATTCTCCGTGATCTGGTTGACGAAGATTACCTGGCCGCTGGCGAAGGTTGGATCGGCATCTCCATGATGGATGAGGTCCGCCTGGTTCCGGGCGATTCCCAGCCACAGAGCGCGATCAGGATTAATTTGGTGCAGGGTGACAGTCCGGGCCAGAAAAGCGGATTGATAGCGGGGGATGTGATCGTCGCTGCCGATGGCACGAGTTGGCACGGGGTGGCGGCATCCGAGGAATTGATTGCCAAAGTCAAAAAAACCAGACCCCGGACGAAGATGGTTTTGAAGGTCATCCGCAACGACGCGCCGATCGACGTGGTGGTTATCTTGGGCCGGCGCCCGCTGGCTGCGGCCGGTGGAGCGAATTTCGATCTTCACGCCGCTGAGGGTGCGGACAAGGAGGCTGTTTTCCGCAAATGGCTTGAGCAAAAATCGAAGCACGAATGAACGGGTCGGCGGCGTTTTATAAATCGACAATACCTAAAGTCGTGGCATTTTCTTGAAACATCCAGAGGCCGTATCCGTTTTGACCCCATGAGAAATTTTTGGTTCCGAAAAGCAGCTCTTGCTGTCGCACTCGTCTCAATTTCATCGTCCGCCTGCGCCCAGCAAGCTGACTTCAACGAAGTTGGTCGCCAGATGGCGATCATGCTGCAAAACAGCCACTTCGCGAAACTTCCGTTCGATGCGACGCTCAGCGCGCGCTTCCTTGACGACTATCTCAAGGACCTCGATTTCCAGCGCCTCTACTTCACCCAGGAAGATGTGAACGTCTTCAAGACAAACTATGGGGATAAACTTCATACGTTGCTCCTCAATGGCAAAGCAGTGCCAGTGGCCACCGAGATTTACGAGCTTTTTGAAAAGCGGGTGGAAGCCCGGGTGGCGATGGCCGACAAGCTGCTCTCGGGACCGGACTTTGATTTTTCCGCCAATGAATCGGTGATGTTCAGCCGCAAGGACGCGCCATGGCCGAAGGATGAAAAAGAAGCCATGGATTTGTGGCGCCTCCAAATCAAGGAAGCGGTCTTGGGCGAAACGCTGCGTCGGGAAATGGTTGCCAAACTTGCGAAGGAACAGGGCAAACCGGATCCGAGCGCTTCGGACCGCAGTCCCAGGGAAAAGGTTTCCCTGCGCTACAAACGCTTTCTCACCAGCGTGAAGGATGTCGATGAGGAAGAGATCGCGAACTATTTCCTCAGCGCCGTCGCACGCTCCTATGATCCGCACACCGACTACATGAGCTTCCGCGAGATGAATCGCTTCAAGGATGGGATGAAGAACGAGTTGGTGGGTATCGGTGCATTGCTCCAGGGCGAGGAAGATGGCGCCACGAAAATCATGGGCATCGTCGTTGGTGGTCCCGCGGATCGTGAGGGCACCCTCAAACTCAATGACCGTGTGGTCGGCGTGGACACGATGAACACGGGCAAGCCCGCGGACATGATCGATGTGATGTTTATGAAGATCGACAAGGTGGTCGATTTCATCCGCGGCAAGGAAGGGACAACCGTTCGTCTCAAAGTTGAGCCCGCAGGCGGACCCGCCGGGGAAACGAAGATGATCGTCATCCAGCGCGGCAAGGTTGAGATGAAGGACGAGCAGGCCAGCGGCGACGTGATCGAGATGAAATCCGACAAGGACGCCACCCATCGCCTGGGAGTCATCACGCTGCCGTCGTTTTATGCGGATTTTGAAGAAGGGAAGATCCGTTGCTCGGTCGATGTCGAACGCATCCTCAAGCGTCTCATCGAAGAAAAAATCGATGGATTGGTTTTGGACCTGCGCAACAACGGCGGTGGTTCTCTCGAAGAGGTTCGCCGAATGACGGGCTTTTTCATCGACAGTGGCCCGGTGGTGCAGGTCAGAAATGCCCTGGGCCAGATCCAGGTGAAGGATTCGGACGGCGGCAAGCCGATCTACAACGGCCCCATGGTGGTGATGATCGACAAGAGCAGTGCCTCCGCGAGTGAGATTTTGGCAGGAGCACTTCAGGATTTCAACCGGGCGGTCATCGTTGGAGATTCCTCCACATTTGGCAAAGGCACGGTGCAGCAGCCGATGGACATTGGCCGGATGTTGCCGTTGTTCGCCGCCAAGAACCGCGCCGGCTATTTGAAAGTCACGATTCAGAAATTCTACAGGCCTTCGGGGTCTTCGACCCAAATGGACGGGGTTGCCTCCAATATCACCTTTCCCAGCATCACTGACGCGATTGATATCGGTGAGGAATACCTGGACCACTCGCTGCCGCATGATCGCATTCGCCCCGCGGCGGATTTCGAGCCCCTTGATCCGCAGGCGCTTTTCATTCCACGGCTGAAGGAACTGAGCGAAGAACGGGTGAAGGGCTCCAAGGACTTTGCCTATATCATCGAGGACATCATCAAAGCGAAGGAACGCATCAAGGAGAACAAGGTGTCACTCGACAAGAAGACCCGCGAGAGCGAATTGGCGCAATCCGATGCGATGCAAAAAGAGCGCAATGCCGAACGCCGCACACGCTTCGCGAAGATCGCCGACGAGGACAAGAAGCACCTCAGCTTTTTCAAACTCACTCTCGGTGACCTCGAAAAGGGCGCGGACCTGAAGTCATACAACCCGGCGGATGAAAATGCGGATTACATGCGTCGTGCCAAGGATGAGACCGCCGATCTGGATCAAACTCCCAAGTGGCCGACAGGGCTGGACCCGCAGAAGCGTGAATCCCTTGCGGTTCTCAAGGACCTTGTGAACCTGACCGAAAACGCGAGGCTCGCGGGGATTCCCTTCAAAAATCCGTCCGACGTCCGTTGATGCCGGACGTCGCGGAGAATCTCGCTGAGATTCGCGCCCGCATCCTTGCGGCCTGTATTCGTGCGGGACGTGCCGGGGACAGCGTGCAGCTCATCGCGGTGTCGAAGACTTTCCCCGTCGAATCTGTTAGAGACGCGGTTGCGGCGGGACACTTGCATTTCGGCGAGAGCCGCATCCAGGAAGCGGAGGGGAAAATCGCGGCATTGCCCGGAAACCTGCATTGGCATTTCATCGGCCGTCTGCAACGCAACAAGGTGCGCAAGGCGTTGGCGAATTTCGAAGTGATCCATGCCGTCGATTCAAGCGCGTTGGCTCTCCACATGGATGCCGCTGCCAAGGACATGGGTTTGTTTCCGAAGGCTTTCCTGCAGGTGAACATCGCTGGTGAAGAGAGCAAAGGGGGATTCGGGCCCGGGCAGTTGTGCGCGGAGCTGGAATTACTGCTTCAATTGGAGCGCGTGGAAATGATCGGCCTCATGTGCATCCCGCCCGCAGCGGCCAATCCCGAAGACGCGCGGCCATGGTTTGTGGCATTGCGCGAACTGCGCGATCGATTGGCGGCGGAATTCGGCGCAAATTTGCCCGCGCTTAGCATGGGCATGAGCGGTGACTATGAGATCGCGATCGAGGAAGGAGCCACGCATGTCCGCGTTGGCTCGGCAATCTTTGGCAAGCGCGCCTATCGGGTGGACGGCGAGCTGGGCTGAAGCCAAGTTGGGCCATGAGCTTGGCACTGGAAAACGCGGTGGTGGTCGGCACGGAACTCGCGCTGGCATTTGCAGATGGCCGCGAAATTTACCTGCCCTTGCCGATGGTCCGGCGGGCTTGCCCTTGTGCCGCCTGCCAAGGGGAACCGGACGCGCTCGGTCGCGTGCTGCGCCCTGTCGTGGAACTTGGGCCGTTGGCTTTTGATCTGGAGAAATTCGAAACCATCGGTGGCTACGCATTGCAGCTTTATTGGGCGGACGGACATTCGTCCGGCATTTTCAGTTTTAGCTACCTGATCGAACTTTCGGAACTGCAAGCGCGCTGAGACATGGCAATGGAAGATGCGTTTCCAACAATCACCGCCACCGCGGAGCTCGCGGCGCTGCCCTATCTTGCCAACAAGGAAATCGCCGCGTTTGCCGCAGCCGGTGTGCGGACTCCGGGTGAGTTGCTGCGATACGTGCCGAAGCGCTACGAGGACCGCAGGCGCTTCGACGCATTTCCCAACCAACCGTCGCCACAGCCCGTGTGCCTGCGGGGGACGGTAATCGATGCCGGGCCGCGCTTCTTCGGAAGGGGCATGCGTTGTTACCAAGCGGTGGTGCTTGATGGCTCGGGCGGTGTTTTCGGTTCGGGGAAAATTACCTGCCGCTGGTTCAACATGCCTTTCATGTCGAAGGTCATCGCCACCGGCCAGGAGGTCTGCCTCTTCGGCAAGGTGAAGGAACCCAACGGTTGCCTCGTCATCGATCACCCGGAAATCGAGGTGTTGGGTGATGACGATGAAAGCTCGATTCATCTCGAACGCATCGTGCCGATTTACCGAAATCTAACAGGATTCAGCCAGCGCCGCCTGCGCCAGATCATCCACAAGACATTGGGCGGCTTCACCATCGCGCAAGGTCCCGCGCAGGCGAGCCCGGCATTGCAATATTTCCACGATGTCCATTTCCCCGAGTCGATGGAAGCTGCCAAAGCGGCGCGCCGTGAGTTTGCCTTGGAAGAGTTTTTTGCGCTGCAACTCAACGTGGTTTGGCAACGGGCGCGCTATGGGGAACGCAATGGCCGCGTTCTCGGGAAACGACGCGCTTACCTCGAGCAATTCCAATCCAGCCTGCCGTTCAATCTCACCGGCGCGCAGCATCGCGCGATCCGCGAGATCGCCGCCGACATGTTGGAGCCACGTCCCATGAATCGTCTGCTGCAAGGGGATGTCGGCGCGGGAAAAACCTTTGTCGCGATGGCTGCCATGCTGCTCGCGATCGACTCCGGATGCCAGGCGGCCCTGATGGCGCCGACGCAGATTCTAGCGGAGCAGCATTATCTGACATTCCGGCGTTGGCTGGAGCCGATGGGAATCCGCGTTTCGTTGCGAACCGGCAACCGCGATGAGCTCAATCACCTGGAGATCGAAGGCCCACCGCAAATCGTGATCGGAACCCACGCGTTGTTATATGATCCCGGCTTTTTCCGCGATCTCGGGCTGGTGGTCATCGACGAGCAGCACAAGTTCGGAGTTGCCCAGCGCGCGGCCTTGGTCCGCCAGGGCGTGGTTCCCGATGTGCTCGTCATGACGGCGACGCCGATCCCGCGCACGCTGACCATGACGATCTATGGCGACCTCGATGTTTCCATCCTCGATGAAAAGCCCGCAGGCCGCGGCAAGATCATCACGGCTGTTAGAGTTTCACCGAAGCAAAACGACGTTACGAAGTTCGTCAGGCAGCAACTTGCGGAAGGCCGGCAAGCGTATTTGGTTTATCCATTGGTCGAAGAATCCGAATCAACCAAAGCCGAGTCCGCGACCGAGGCATATACGAAGTGGCAAAAGCGCCTGGCCGGCCATGAGGTCGGATTGATCCACGGCAAACTGCGTCCCGAGGAAAAGGAAGCGGTGATGCGGCGGTTCCGGGATGGTGAAATTGCAGCATTAGTGGCGACCACGGTGATTGAAGTCGGCGTCGACGTTCCAAACGCGAGCCTGATGATTTTGCATCATGCGGAGCGCTTCGGCCTTGCCCAACTCCACCAACTCCGCGGACGGATCGGGCGGGGTGATGCCAAGAGCTACTGCGTTCTTCTAACAGATGGCAGGAACCCGGAAGGCGTGGAGAAGCTTGCGATCCTCGCCAAGACTTCCGACGGATTTGAAATCGCCGAGGCCGACCTGCGGCTGCGGGGTCCGGGTGATGTGTTGGGCACGATGCAGAGCGGTGTGACCGACATCAAGTTCGCCGAATTTCTAACAGATACCGTGTTGCTCCGCGAAGCGAGGGACCGCGCGGACCGGATCATCGCCGAAGATTCGTTCCTCGTGGACCAACACCAGCATTTGCGAAAGCTGATTCGCGAAGTTGGCGAGCCCACGGTTCGTCCAGGGGCCGCGTGATTCGCTCAGAGGCCGACGATCCGGTAAATGAATCCGCTGTGATCCACGATATAGAGGTTGCCTTCGTTATCCTCAGCGAAGGATGAAATCAACATGATGCGACCGCCGGCGGGTTGCAGGTCCTTGGTGTGGTCGGTGAAATCGTTGGCCTTGTTGCCTTTCATCACGAACGACCAGATCCGTGGATTCTGATAATCGCCGAACACGTAGCGGCCTTGCAGTTCCTTCACCGGACCGCGATAGACATATCCGCCGGTGACCGAGAGGCCTTCGCGTTCTCCCATGCCGTGCTTGTATACATGCACCGGCTCGATCGCACCCGCAGGCGCCGGTCCTCCCCGGGTTTTTTCGGGATTCTCCTTGTCGGCCTCGCGCAGGCTCCAGCCATAATTCGCACCCGCGCCTTTGCCCTTCGGCATGTAATCGATTTCCTCCCAGTTGTTCTGGCCCACATCGCCGATCCAGAAATCACCGGTTTCGCGGTCGAAGGAACAACGCCACGGATTGCGCACTCCATAAGCCCAGATTTCCGGCTTCGCACCAGCCGTGCTCACGAATGGATTGCTCGGGGGAACTTTGTAGCCCTTTTGCGGAGATACATCGATGCGCAGGATTTTCGCCAGCATCGTATCCAGGGCCTGGCCATGTTTGTTGGGATCATTGCCCGCGCCGCCATCTCCATTGCCGATGTAGAGCATGTTGTCCGGACCGAAACCCAGCCATCCGCCATTGTGATTTTCAAATTCCGATGGATACACCAGCAACTCTTCGGCGGTGGAATGATCGGTGGTCTTGCGGTCCTGTGAGGTGAAGCGGACGATCCGGGTTTGCTTTTCCTTGTCGGTGTAGTCGACATAGAAGCGTCCGCTTTTATCGAAATCGGGTGAAAATGCCATGCCGAGCAATCCCTCTTCGTTACCCTTGCGTGAAACATCGTCATGCACGTCTAGGAACGGCTGGGCCTCGCGCTCGCCGGTTTTCGCGTCGACAATCCAAACCCGGCCCGCTTGCTCCATCACCCAGAGCTTGCCGGTGACCCCCTTTGGAGTACCGGCCCAGACCGGGCGATCAAAGCCTTTGGCCACCATTTCCACGCCGATCTTTGCTTGGGAAATCGATAGCGTGGCGAAAAAGAGGGCGATCGTCTGGGTCTTTCGGAACATGCGCGGACGCTAGCAAAGAACCCTTGCGGCACAAGTGAGATTCTCCGGCCGCGGACGCCCGGCTTGCCATTGCTTGGCGGACGCCTATCTTCGTCCACCGCTGACATGACGCCATTTTTGAGGAAAATCCTGGGAATGAATTGGGTGTTCGTGCTGGTGATGTACGGCCTGCTGATTTTCGGCGTGTTCATGATCCAAAGCGCGGCGCGCCATGTCTCGGTCAGCAATGAGGTGCTCGCGAAGTTCGGCAGCCCCGGCGCTTATTTCGCTTCAAAACAGAAGTCCTTCATTCTGATCGGCAGCTTCGCTTATTTCGCCGCCGCGTTTGTCGATTACCGATGGATCCGCTGGCTCGGTATCCCGTTTTATTTCGTCAGCCTGGTCTTGCTGGCAATGGCGATGAAGGTGGACGACCCGGTTCACCAATTAAAGGTTGGTCCCCTGAGTTTCCAGCCCGCGCAACTTGGCATCACCGCGGGAATTCTGCTCATCTCGTGGCTCGTGCAAGACCTTGCGAAATTGCACCGATGGTTCGCGCTTCCCTTTGTGCGCATTGCCATCATCGGCGTCACTGCGGCCATTCCGTTTTTGATGGTAATGAAAATGGGTGATATGGGATCGGCGCTGGTGTGGATGCCGGTTTCAGTCGTTGCCCTGCTCATCGGCGGCATTCCGTTCCGCTATCTGAGTTGCATGGCCTTCATCGGTGCCGGCGTGTTGCCGCTGCTGTATTTCGTGATGCTGCCCCTCGTTTCAAAACGCGGACCGGAACGCATCGATGTCTGGCTGCGGATGATGAACGGCCGCGAGGTCGACATCCTTGGCGATGCCTATGCGCCCTACTATGTCTCCATGGCGGTCGGCAAAGCCGGATGGAAGGGCATGGGCTGGAACTCTTCGTCGAGAGAGTCGATCCATGAAAAAGGCTTTATTTCACAGGAAACCGCGCACAATGACTACATCTTCGCCGTGATCGCCGAGGAGCTCGGATTCCGCGGTGCCCTGTTGCTTCTAACAGCTTTCGCGCTGTTGTTGATTCAGGGGCTTTTCATCGCATTTTACAGCCGCGATTTGTCCGGGAGACTGTTGGTATGCCTGGTTGTCGCGTTGTTTTTCGCGCACATTTTTGAGAGCATCGGCATGTGCGTTCTGCTCATGCCCATCACAGGCATCCCGATGCCGCTGGTGAGCTATTCGGGAACATTCGTGGTGATCTGCATGTTCATGTTAGGACTCGTGCAAAGCGTGTGGATCCACCGCAACTGGCAACCGCGGATTGCCAGCCAGCAGGAAGAAGCGTAAGCAGCGGGCTTCAGAGGCCCGCCATCGCTTCGCCGATCGTCTCCAGCATGAAATTCGCGTCGGCTTTGTGAATGCACATCGGCGGCTTGATGCGGAGGGTGTTCCCCTTCAGGCCGCCTTTGCCAATGAGCAAGCCAAGATCCTTGCAGCGTTCGAAGACCTCCGCGCACTCGGCGCTGGCGGGCTCTTTGGTGC
>JANMJQ010000157.1:0-52908 GCA_031371445.1 Akkermansiaceae bacterium | reverse complement strand
TTGCTATCCACCATGTGCAACTGGATGTCGGGCCGCACCTCGGCCCCGCTGAGAGACACCGGGATGTTAACCAACCCGAAAGCTATCGAGCCTTTCCAAATCGCGCGAGGCATGGTGTTGGCAATGGCTGACGGTTACGATGGCTTTTCCTCGTGAAGCGCCTCTACTTCCGGCGCGCGGTCGGAATCGGCGTCTTCCGCGTAGTCGATGTCATCCAAGGCTTCATCTGCCTCGTCATCTTCGACCGCTTCCTCTTCATAAAGATCGGTCACCGCGTCGCGGACTTCGTCATCGGCGACGGACATCCCTTGCTCAACGAGCAAGACATTGGGATTATCTTCATCGAAGGGATTATCCATCGGTGAACGATCACCGCTGGGAACTGTACTGACTGGATCGATTGGGCACATGGTTTCCCATCACTCTCGCAGCTTCCGTTCCAATGGGTTCATGGCACGGAAAGCCTTGGAAATCAGAGGTCGATTTCCGCCAACAGGTGCGAAATGCACGGGCCATGGCAATCACCCGGCATTTTGCGAAATCCCCAATGCCCTCGCGCTCCCGCAGCTGCAGACTGATCAAGGCGCGACTTCGGCTTTCACCCGCATGAAACGCGCGGGCGCATCCGGTCCCATCGGCACCAGGTCGCGGACAATGAGTGCCGATGGCGTGTTTGAGATTACCTGTGTTGAGGACGGGCCCGATGACCAGTTCGTAAGATCTGAAGAAACCTCCACCGTCAGTTGCGCCGGGTGATCGATGCGGCGCGCGAGTGTGAACTCCAGGAAGCGCTGCGATGATACCGCCGTCAGTTGTTGCGAAATAGATGGCAGGGCGCCGGCCTCGGTGGGCGGAGTGCCAAAGACATATTCGATGATGTTGCTGACACCGTCATGGTCCGGGTCGTCCATCGGTCCGGTTGCGGCGAGACCGGCAAGTTGGTCATCACGCCACTGCAGCCATGTGGTGGCGGGCGAGGCAGCCACGATGGTCGACGCTTTCGCGAGGAAAGGGTTTCCGGTTGGGTTCACAGCACCGACAATCGCGGTCGCATGAGCCGCATCCCAATCGAGGCCGAACGGGTTCATAGGGTTCGGCGAGGGCCAGGTCCAATTGGGCGCGCGAAAGAGAATCCAGTCGGATGATTCGATCCCGCCACGGAAGCCCCAGACATAGGCAGCCTTGCCGACGGTAAAGGGGGCGGTGTTGTTGGTGACAGTGAATTGGCCGTCGAAGCGCTGATTCGGCCGGTTGTACGGAACACGCTGCGCGGCCACCCAATTCTCCGCCCACTCGGCGGTATTGGCGGCGGTCGGTGTGAAATTGTCTTTGAACACGCCCAACTCGAAACTGAACTCTCCATCCATCGCGCCGCCCGTGCTCGACAGGTTCGCCGACTCCGCAACGCTGAACCAGCGGATCGTTTCGGCGTGCGCGGGCATTGCGATCAGCGAAATCGCCAGGACCATTTTAAAAAACTTCATGGGAAATTGCGGTGAAGGTTACGGTGTCCAGGGGCTTGGAATGGTGTAGGTGGCATGGTTGGATGCGATGCGCAGCAGGACGCTCGCATCACCAACGAACAACAGGGCCGAATCGCGCGGCAACAGCGAGGCGTCGCCGATCTTCACCCACTTCGTTTGGGTCGGTGAATCGCGGTGCATCAGGAAATAGCTGTCGTAGCCGGTGCTGCCAGACACGACATCGCCCTTCCACACGAAGAACGAATCCGCCGTCTTCGTGTCGCGGCTGCCGAAGAAGCCATCCGCGAAATTCAACTGGCGGCTGACGGAGCCGGTTGGCGATTGGTCGATCGGATAGCCGCCAGCCACCAGCCTGGAGCCACCGCCCAGCGGATGGACGAAGGCGTTGCCGCGGACTTCGCCATAGGCCAGACGGTTCATTGGCGAAGTACGACGCAGCACGTAGCAACCCTGACCCGGAGGCAGGACGATCGCGCCCTGGTCGGCCATCGTGCCATCGCCGGTCTTCACCCATTCCGGGGATCCGCCGTTACTATAAAGCCAGTAGGTCGTCCAAACGCCGGAATGGAAGGTCTGGACCTGGTCGGCATCCGTGTGACTGAGCGCGGCCGTCCAGTCAGCGATCGGGAAACGCTTGGCCACGGTCCAATGCCGGCGGACAATGATCGAGTCGCCCGCGAGGTTGGCCGGAGGCGCGCCGGTCAACGTGTTGAAAGGTGCCGTGCCTGCAAACAAATCGCTGTCGTTCACCAAGGTCAGCGTGGCTCCCGAGCCGGACGCGATGTCAAAGCGCTGCCCTTCGTTGTCGCCGGAAGTGACCTCGATGAAATAGGAGACGCCCGGTTCAAGCAGGCTCGTGAAATCAAAACTGCCCATGCTGCCGGCAAGGTTGATGCTTTGGCCGCCCACCGAATCGACGATGCCGGTGAACAGCGACGCGCGGAGATAAGGATCGTTATAGGTGCGGCAGCAAATGCCGACCGCGGTCTTCGTCCAGCCTTCGACCTCGGTGTAAGACGTATGCGTGCCATCGAGATCGGCGGAGATGCGCACGAAGCCCTCGCCGCCGCTGAGGCCGGTGAGCGTTTCGAGATCGTGGATGACAACCGATTCGGTGCAATCGCCGTTGTCCACCACGGTGATTATTGCTGGCGTGATGTCCAAGGTGCTCCACGTGGTCGGAATGCCAAGCGCCGCGGCGTAGTGAAGCCGGTAGGTGACATTTTCAAGCGCGCCCTCGGGACGTGTGAACACCGCTTCCAAGGTGCCCGGCGAGGACGTCGAGGGTTGGATTGCGTAAGGATTTCCAACACCACTCGCGGGGTCCTGGCAGAACGAGAATTCGATGAGGTTGTCGAGCGCATCGTTGTCCGGATTGCCAGCCGCACCGTTGTTGCCACCCAGCGGATGAAGGATCTGCCATTCGGCCCAGGTGCCTTGGCAACTGAAGCCGAAGTCGATGGTGGCATCGTTTTCGCCAGCCGCGATGGCGATCACCGGACTGCTCACCGGTCCGCCGATCACCGACTGGATGCCGTTGTTGTCGTTGTCGATCTGGTTGTCACCGCTGTTGTTGATTTCACTGACGCCGGGAATTCCGGCCGGCGGCGACGGCACGTAGATCCGGTAGCTGCCAGGCACCACGAGATCGAACTGATAGATGCCACTGCCATCGGTCACGGTGACGGCCTGTGGCGTATCAACTCCGGGCGTCTGGCTGGCCAAATAGAGCTGCACGGCAATGCCCGCGATTCCCACTTCACTTCCGTTGAAGTGACCGTCGTGGTCCTCGTCATCCCAAATCCGGTTGCCGATGCTGCCCAGATAGCCGTCATCGAGGAAATTGCGGTTGATGACATTCGCGTTCGTGACGACGACGCCTATTTGATTATCTGTTAGAGAACCCTGCGCATCCCACTCGCTGACAGCGCCCGAGGGATCGGTTTCCTGAACGACATAAGCGCCAGCGGGCAAGCCCGTGAAATTGTAGTAGCCGGCCGCGTTGGTGACCATCGCCGCGAGCTGCGAGTCACCCGCGCTCACCACGCCGTTGGCATCGCGGTCGAAGAACAGCAACACCGGAATGTTCGGCAAGTGCGCGTCGCTTCCACCGATCACATTGTCGTTGGTCGCGTTGTCATCGTCATACACCGTGCCGCTGATCGCGAAAAGCGGTGGCTGCGTGTCGAGGAAATCGCGCCCGGTGATGTTGATGCCCAGCAAAGTCACCGCAATCCGATCATCATTCGCTCCATTCACATCCGCCGTGCTGGTGGTGCCGACGGGATTGATTTCGACCACCGTGTATTTGCCGGAGGGAATCGCGGTGAAGCTGTAGCGGCCGTCGATGCCGGTGTATGTTTCAGCGACCTGTTGGCCGTCGGATGGATTGCCATCGCCATTCGGGTCGGTCCAAAGCTGGATTTTAACGACCGCTCCACCGTTGTCGGGATCATTGAAATCACCATCGGCATCGATGTCATAGCGAACCTGGCCCGAGATGTTGGCAAGCATCGGGGCATAGCCGAAATCCGCGCTGAGGTGTTGCACGTTGGCGCCCAGGCTCACCGCACTGATGTTGAGCGTGGCGATGCCGTTCTCATCATAGCTCGCGTTGAAGCCTGCTGGCGGAGTGGAAACGGTGACCGTGAAATTGCCTGCGCCGAGACCGCGGAAACGATAGTAGCCGGGAGGATCGAAAACGCCGTCGCCATCGACATCAGTGCTGCCGCTGCCGGTGACTTGGGTTCCGACGACGGTGTTGCTGTTGTCGCGCAGAACGACGGTGATTCCGCCGATTCCATTTTCGCTGGCATCAATCAGACCATTGCCGTTCGCATCGTTCCACACCAGGTCACCGATGGATGCGCCCACGGGTTTTTCCAGAAGGAAATCCTCCACTTCGCCATCGGTCGCGACGCCGGTGTAACTGAAAAGAGGATAGGGCGGCTGGGTGGTGAAGATGCGGAAGCGCGAAAGCCAGCTTTCGGAAATCGCACCAATCGTCCCGGCAGGAATGTCGAAGGTGATGGTGGTATTGCCGGTGCTGACAGCGCGATTCGCGACCAATTCGCCGGGGTCGAGAAGATCGCCGTCGTGATTCCAGTCGATCCAACCCACCAGCCAGCCGTTGCCGGTGACGGTCGCTTGGATCGAACCGCCGCCAGTGCCATTCACCCATGAGGTGATCGCCAGGGGAGCGATTCCATTTTCATCATCCGTGCCCATCGAATCGTCGCCATTGGCCCAGGCGGAAGTGATCCCGTTGATATCCGCATCCGGTGCGGTTCCGAGATAAACGGTCGAGCCGCTCGCCGGAATGATGTGGCGCGCTCCGTCCTGCGCCAGGGTCGTGGCCGCGTATAAGGAAGGCAAGTCGCCGAAATCATAGTTCGCATTCGAAATGAAAGCGAAGTCCACGTTGATCACGCTGGCGGTCGCGATGGCGAGCGTTTGGATGACCGAAGTGCCAGAGGTCACCGAACTCACCGCCGGGTTGTTCGCCGCAGTGGTGGTGAGCGTGGAATCCGCGGGGGGCGCGATGATCACGCGATAACCGCCGCTTGGCAGGCCGCTGAAACTGTAGTTGCCGGCCACATCGGTCACCGTGCTGCCGAGGAAATGCCCGCCGGTCGTGTAGAGGTAAACCACGATGCCCGCGAGTTCGGTTTCATCCAATGGTCCCGCGTCATGGTCGATTCCATCATCGAAGAAATCGTCGCTGTCATCCGCGGTGCCGGCGACGCGCGTGTCATGCGTGACGACCGTGCCTGAGAGCGAATACGAGCCGTTGAGTTTATAACCGAAATCGATGCCGAGATTTCCGGCGGCAAGATTGACCGTGCCGTTGCTGAGCACGATGGCGGTTGAAGAGTTGGAGCCGCCATCCGCATCGTACGTCGCGGCGGTATTTTCGAGCGGCGCGCCCGATGCGAAATTGGAGGCGGGGATGCTGACGGTCCATGCGCCATCGGCAAGGTTGGGGAAACTCCAGCGTCCATCGAAATCCGTTGCTACGGTGTACGTCGTAGTTCCATTGCTGATGCGCACGCTGACATTGGCGATGCCCGGCTCACCCGCGTCCTGGACGCTATCCTGATCGAGATCCAGCCAGACGAAATCGCCGATCGCACCCGGCGGCCGATAACCGAAATCAGCACCCAGATAATTTCCGCCGAGGGATACGATCACCAGCGAGTCGCCATGATCGCCGGCTGGCAGGCTTGGATACGTGTTATCACCCACCGGCACCCCGTCGCGATCCGGGTCCGCGGTCAACGGGATGGGCTGGCCGCCGGACTGTGGCAGCGAGGTGGTGAGGACTTTCACAAAATAAGTTCCCGCCGCGAGGTTGGTGAATTGATAGAAACCAGCGGGGTTCGCGCCGCTGCCGGTGGCGGTTGTGGTGCTGGCAAGCGGTGTCGGCGAATCGGGCTGCCCGTCTTGGTTGGCATCGGCGAACAACTGCACCGTCACATTCGGAATTCCGGTTTCGGAAAAATCCTGCGTGGCGTTGCCATTCGCGTCGAAGAACACAAAATCACCGATCGTCGCCGGCGCCGCGAAACCGAAGTCGGCTGTTAGATAGGCTTGTCCCGCAGCCAGCGTGACATCATGGGGATCCGTGGTGGTGAGGCGATATTTGTTGGCATAAGCATCGCTTGGAATGCTGGCGGCGGCTTCGTTGACATCGACGAGGTAATCGCCTGCCCGCAGGCCGGTGAAGAGATAGGTGCCGCTTGCCGATGTCGTCGCGGTCGCCAGAAGGGCATCCGTCGCGGCATCGATGACTCCGTTGTTGTTGGAATCCTCGTAAAGGCTCACGCCCACATTCGCGATCCCGCTCTCGATGGCATCTTTCACGCCGTCACCATCCGCATCGACAAACAACGTGTCACCAATGCTTGCGCTGCCCTGCGGCTTGTAACCAAAATCGACGGTGGCCAAACTAACAGTTAGATTCACCACACCCTTGCTGTCGCGCGTGCCGTCGTAGTCCTGGATCTGGATCACGTTCGCGGGGAACTGCGGATCCGCGGTATTGACAACGACGATGTAGGCATTGGCCGGCAAGCCGCTGAAGCCGTAAACGCCGCTCACGTTGGTGGCGGTGCTCGCGCGCAGCGGGTCGGCGGTCGGATCGATCACGCCATCGCCATTCGTGTCGCGGTAAAGCAGCACATCCACATTGGCGATGCCTTCTTCACCCGTGTCCTGCGTGCCGTTGCCGTTCCAGTCGATGTAAAGCGTGTCGCCGAGGGTGAGTGCGCCAGCGGTCTGATAGGCGAAGTTGTTGTTCGGATACAGGTTGCCGCCGGAAACCGATTTGTTCACCGCGTTGTCGCCGGTGGTAACGCCCGGCGCGAGGTCGGGATCAAGCGTCTGGGTAGTGCTTGCGGGCTGCGTGACCACGACGCGGTAGTTGCCGTTTGCCAGTGATCCGAAGACGTAATAGCCGGCGCTGTCAGTCGTCGCGATGGTGACGGTGGTTTCATACGAGCCGTTCAGGTCAGCGTCGCGCAGCAAGGTGACGGAGATGCCGGAAAGCACGCTTTCGGCGCTGCCACGCAAACCATCGCCGTTTGTGTCGCGAAAGATTGTGCCGGTAATGACGTTGAGGGCGGAATCATAACCGAAGTCGCGATCGAGATAGGAGTTGTTGTTCGAGAGGCCGTCGTTGTTGTTGATGGTGACGGTACTCGCGCTGTTGACGGTGGCGTCGGGATCCTTGGTCTGGGTGTAGCTCGACCACGGCAGCATCGTCGTGGCCACGGAGATGGTGTAAGTGCCGTCCACCAGATTGGAGAACAGGTAGTAGCCATTCGTGTCGGTATAGGTCTGCGCGCCGTTGTCGAGGCCCACCAAAATGTTCGCCAGCCCGGGTTCGGAAACCTGTTTGATACCATCCGCATTGATGTCCCACCACACCAGGTCGCCGATCGAACCCCGCGGGTTGATGGTAACGGTTGAAGTGGCGGTGGCGGGATTGGTGGGCCGTCCTGAAACGAAATACGCGTTCGTCGACGATGCGGTGTTAACTGTGGTGGTTGAATCCGGTTCGCCATTCGCATTGATATCCGGCGGTGTCAGCGCGAGGAAGGTGACATCGATCGATTTCCGCGTACCTGCGTTGAGCGGCCCGAGATTGCTCCAGGTGATCGTGCCCGCGCTCACCGAAGTCGGTGCAACGGTGGCGGAGACATACTGGAGTTTAGTTGAATCGTAGGTGTCGGTCAGCGGCAGTGGATCGAACGACGTCGGGCCATAGGTTCCCGCCGCCGGTGCCGCGGGTGAAGTCGTCACTCGGAAGCCCATGCTGTCGATCCACAAAACACCAGTGTCGCCGTTGCTGGTCTTCTTGGTTTTGAGATCGCCGGTGAGCGCTTGCACGAGCGCCCAAGTCCACGTCGCATTCTTGGATGTGATGTCGACCGTGCGCAACGCGGAGCTGCCGGTCATCGCGTTGAGCTGCGCCGTGGTGAGCGTGGAAAACAGCGTGCCATTGACACTGACGTCGATCTGATCATCGACCAGTGCCTGGGAAAGATAGCCTTGGAACAAGAGTTCGACCTTCGTGATCGTGCCACTCGGACTGCCGAACGTGAGTCCGCTGAATGAAAGGTTGTCGGCGTTCGCGGTCTGGTCGAGTCGAGCGAACGAGCTGTCGGGCGAGCCCTGCGCATAGGTCGGATTTTGCGTGGCGCGGTTGCCGGTGACCGTAGTGGACCACGACGTTTGCAACGAAGACAGTTTCGCCGCCACGGGTGCGGCGTTGTTTTCCACGTCGATCGTGTAAGTGATCAACGAACCCGCACCATAGGTGGTTGGCGTGGTCGATTTCACCAGGGTCAGCGCCGCGATGAAGGGCCAGTCGGCTGTTAGAACACTGACCGCCGAAGCGCTTGCATGCGTCGGGTCGAGCGCGACGGCGATGGTGGCCACCGCCGAATTCGGCAAGCTGTAGCCTGCGGGCAGATCGCTGTCGGTGTTATCAACGACCGCTAGGTAATTTCCGTCAGGCAGGTTGGCGAATCCGTAGATACCACTCGCGTTGGTCTGGGTGGTGCCGAAGAGCGTGTCGGAAGCATCGACTGTTCCGTTGTTGTTGGCATCGTAGTAAAGCGAAACCCCGATGTTGCTGATTCCGGTCTCGCCGACATCCTTGACCGAATTGCGGTTGTCATCTTTCCACACCAGGTCACCCATGGAGTTGTTGCCCAGCACGAGGGTGGAAACGCTGTCCTGCGCCAGCGAACCTGTTGATCCGAGTTTGGCAACCGCGGTGTTCACGACGGCAATCGAGGAGTAGCTGACAGGCACTGCCGCTTGAAATCCGACGGTGGCGGTGGTGGCAGGCGCCAATGCCGCCGTCAGCGTCCAGCGGATCCGTGTAACGCTGGCGGCCGCTGGCTCTGTAGCAACCCAAGTGGCGCCGTTATCGGTGGACCAGGTGATCGTTACGCCATTTCCACCAGGAATGACATTCGAGGCAGTGGCGGATCCAGCGACGTAAACCAAGCTTGTTGGGATCGAGTCTTCAAAAACGAAGGGCAGGCTCTCAAAGGGAATCCCCAGGCCCGCGCTGCCGGTGTTGCTTGCGCTCAATGTATAGGTCGCGGTGCCGCCCGCGGCCACGGTGGTCGGGCCGTTCTTGTCGAAGCTCAGCGCCGGCGCCGTGGAAGTGAAGCCGACATGCGACGCGCCATAGTCGCCGTTGAACTTCTCGTTGTCATAGCCGGACGCAACTTCCTGGTAAGGCGACAACGTGGCGGTGCGGCCGGTTGACAATGGGAGAAATTCGTAAAACACCAACCCAACCGCGCCGGTGTTGTTGGCAGGGATATTTTCGAAATACAGTTTGTCTTCAAACGGGATGAGCTGCTCGGTCCCGTTGTTGAGCTTCACGATCACGATGCCGTAGCATTTCACCAAGCGCATCGCCTGCGGGTCGTATTGGCCGGGGTCGCCAACCGGTTGCATCCACGCATTCCGATCCGGCAAGCCATCGCCGTTGTTGTCGAATCCCGCCCCCACATTTCCGAGGTCATACCAAATCCCTTCCATCTGCGCTCCCGCGCCGGTCTGCGGCGCGTTGTTGTCCGGCCGCCAGCCGAGGCTTTGCTGGATGGCGTCCAGATAGCGATCGGGCACCTTGCTGGTGGTGTTCGGCCAGATCTTGTTCGCCATCGCCGAAATCTCGTTGCGCATGGTCACCTTGGTGGTCTGGTCCACGCGCCGGGTTGCCGCGCCTTCGGTGGCGGAGGCCCACAGGTCGTAGTTCAGCCAAAGGTCGTCGCTGGGGTCCGGAGCGGCTCCGGCCACGCTATTTCCCGACGGATCCTTAAGGGGATAGGTGACAAAGAAATACTGCACGGCGGTTTCACCCGGGGCCAGGCTGGGGATCGTCCGGACCGCGTCCGCGGGGCCTCCCGGCATTTGAAGGGCGAAGGTTCCCGAATATCCGCTTGATCCGCCCACCGTCACCGCGCGGGACGGAAACACCCCGGGGGTCCCCGCTCCGGTGGCAGGATTGAGCAAATCACCGATCCGGATCTCGACATTCGTCAACGTGCTGGCCCCCGTGTTGCGGATCTTCACGCCCAGATGCGCGGCGGATGGGCTGTAGGAGGCGGGGGTTTCGACGTTTGAATCGACTACAAGATTATAAGCTGTAACCACTTCCATCTGTAGTGGGCCGTCCTGTAGCCCGGCCTGAACCGACGCTGAACCCAGCAATCCTGCGACCACCGCGCAAAAGCACCAAGCGGCTCCGCGACTTGGCCCCGCCTTCCCAACCGTCCTCGGAAATCGAAAATTGGGGGATCGACGAAATAGGCTCGGGGAAATCATGACGGTTCGGCTCAAGCGTCGGGGGCGGATTTCATCCCGGACAGATTAATGGTTTGCGTCGCGAGACTATTAATATATCTTAAAGATTTCAACAGTCTTATTTGCTATGGCCGCGTACGGGACTGATTACCGCCCCGCCGCCTTGGGCCCGGGCGGCCGCCATCGGCCCGCCGCGAATTGCAAATTTTCCAAGCGCGCCTAAGTTGCGGATCCATTACCATGACAATGCGGCATACATGCGAGCGCTGAAATGGATGATCGGGACTAGGTAAAATCCAAGACTCCTCCGTCAGCCGCTCCGGTGGTCATCATCCGGCAAATTCACGGAAATGCCATCGCGCAAATCGCACTCCCCGCCATTACAAATTTAGGACTTCCGCCGGACAGGTGCAAAATTTCAGGACGATCGGTCGTTCTTCGGAGGATCGCCCTCGTCGTGCTGGCGCTTTTCCTCCGCAAGCTGCACGAACTCCTTGCGGACTTCGTCGATGTCTTTTTCCGAGAGGTCTTCCAGATCCATCAGCGCGTTGTTCGCGGACTTTTGCACGCGGATCAATTCATCGAGCTTGATCTGCAGCGCTTCCGAATCGCGGTTCTGCGAGTTTTGAATCAGAAACACCATCAGGAAGGTGACAATGGTCGTGCTCGTGTTAATGACCAATTGCCAGGTATCGCTAAATCCGAACAAGGGCCCGCAGGCCGCCCAAACGATGATGATCAGGATTGCCACCGCGAAGGTCGCGGGCTTGCCGGCATAGCTCGACGTTTTTTTGGCGAAGCGGGAGAACCAGGATGATTTGGGTTTGGCCATTGCCCTAACAAGCTCACGTCGTTTCCCGGGCTGTCAATGATGAGCAGCCCCTCCACGATCCGCGTGCCGTTACTTTTTCTTCCGCAGAAATGGCGGAAGATCGAGGTCCTCGCCGTTGAAGACATTCGGATTCTCACCTTCAAATCGTCCGCGCGGAGCGGCATCGAGCGAGAGTTCGCTTTGGGAAGTCGAGGTCTTGATTCCGAGCTTCAGCTTCGGCGGCTCGGGGTCGGCCGGGGTCTTCGCTGACGGCGCCACCGCTTCGATGTCGTCGTCGGGAAGATCATCGAAGACTTCGGTTCTCTTTGGCTTTGCCCATGGCGATGACACGGACGGCCTCTTTTTTGGAACGGGAATGAAACCGCTATGCCTAACCTCGTGTGGAGTGTCATCCACTTCGATGGGCTCGGGATCCGGTTCATCCGCTTCGCCATAAACGTGCTGCTCATGGCTGTCTTCGGATGCGGTGATTTCGACTTCCTCATCATCTTCATCATCGTCATCGTCCGCGATGCTGAATGGCTCGATCTTCGCCACCTCGGGCTTGTCCTCGTCAATCACTTCGCGCGGAAGCGGATCAGGCTCGGCGAAGGGCCGCTCCTCGTCTTCAAACAAAAGTGGCAATGCGGCGGCCGGCACATCGGCAACGGCGCGCCGGAATCTCGACAAGACCGGTATCTTCGGTTCTTCCTTGATTGATTCGGGAGCGGGTTCCGGCTCAACCGCGGGCGCTTCTTCTTCGCGGGCCGCTGGCACTTCGGGCTCTTCCTCGCGTTCGGCAATTACCGCTACCGGTGAAGGCGCTGCTTCGAATCCCTGGCTCGGTTCAAGCGACGCCGAATTTTCCGCAGCCGCACGGCTCAACGACTCGCGCGGTGCCATCGCCAGCGAATCCTCCGGCAGTGCGCTGATCAACGTGATCGACAGCGAGTCGCCCATCGCGGGATCGATCGCCGCACCGAACAAGACATGCGCTTTTTCCGGCACGTATTTTTGCAGGCGCTGCATCAACAACTCGATTTCGAAAAGTGTTAGATCTTCGCCGCCCGATAGATGAACCAGCACGGTGGACGCTTCCTTGAGCAAGGCACCCTGGTCGAGCAAGGGACTGGACAAAGCGTTGCGCAGGGCGCGGCTCGCGCGATCCTTGCCATTCGCGAGGCCCGATCCGAACAAGCAGCGCGAGCGGTTCGTCCGCAGCGCACTCATCAGGTCGTCGAGACCGACATTGATCAGGCCGGGCCGGACCACCAAACGGATCACCGCCTTGATCGATTCGCAAATCATGTGATCGGCCGCGGAAAATGCTTCGTGAATCCCTTGCTTGGCCAAAACCAACTCGCCCATCCGGTTGTTGTCGAAAGTCACCAGCGCATTCGACAACACCGCCAATTCATTCAACGCGGTCTCCGCCTGTTCGCGGCGGCGGCGTCCTTCAAAGGCAAATGGCATGGTCGCGAAAACAACGACAAAGGCCCCCTCTTCGCGCGCCACCCGCGTCACGATCGGCGCAGCACCCGAACCGGTGCCACCGCCAAGCCCGGCGCAGAGGAAGACGATGCGCCGGCCTTTGATCGCGGCACGGACCTGCTCTTCCGCTTCGAGCACCGCTTGTTGTCCGAGCTCGGGATCGCCGCCGGTGCCGAGACCTTTGGTGAGGTTCAGGCCAAGCTGGATTTTTTCGCGCGCAAGACATGCCGAAAGCGTGCGGACGTCGGTGTTCAAGGCCAGCAACTCCGCGCCTTCCATGCCATCGAGCGCGATCCTCTCCAGCATGTTCGCGCCCGCGCCACCGAGGCCGATGATCTTTACGGCGGAACTCGGAATGACATGCTGCGGATCGCGGAGATAAGGGATCATGGTGGGGAAATTGGTTAAGAGTTATTTGTTAAAGGTTATTAGGGAAGAGTTTGATTCGGGCATTTTCTTTTCCAAATAACAAATAACTTCTAACCAATAACTTGTTCGTTCACTTCCCAAACGGCCAGAACAGGCGGCCGACTTTGCGGATCAGGCCGGGAGGTGCTTCACGTTCAGTTTCGAGAATTTGCGCGTAACGGATCAGGCCGATCGCGGTGGCATAGTGCGGGTCCTTGAAGCTCGCCTGCACGCCGCTGATTTCCGGAAGCTCGGGCCGGTAGATGTCGCGGCCGAACACGTCGAAGGCGAGCTCGCTGAAGCCACGCATCAGGCTGGTTCCACCTGTTAGAAAAATCCCCGCGCCGATCGCTTCGACCGCGCCTTCCGGCAATCGCTCCCGCACCAAGCGCAAGGTTTCCTCCAAGCGCTGGCGGATGATTTCATTGAGGATGCTGCGCCCCACTTCAACTTCCGCAAAGCCGCGGTCGTCGGTGAGCTTCGCGGTTCCGATCGAGCGCGCGGGATCGGCCGATGCGTCGCCTTCGGTGATTTTCAAACGGTCCGCTTTTGAAAATGGCAGGCCGGTGACGAGGTGAATGTCGTTGGTCACATGATCACCGCCCACCGGGATGCAACCCGATGCGGCGATCGCTCCACCGAGATACAACGCGTAGTCGGTGGTGCCACCGCCGATGTCGATGACCAGCGCGCCGCGCTCGCGTTGTTCGCGGTCGAGCGCCATCTGCGCGGTGGCGATGGGTGAGAAGACGATGTCATCCACCTCCAGCGGAATTTCACGAACCAACTTGATGCTGTTTTGAATGCGGTTGCCGATGCCATGCACGACATGGAAATCCGCTTCCACGGTTTTCCCAAACAGGCCCACCGGCGTGGTCGCATGCTGCAAACCATCGAGCCAATAGCTGCGGATGATTGGATGCAGGAAGACATGATCCTGCGGGATATGCACGTCGCGTGCGATGGTGCGCGCTTCCTCGACGTGCTCAGGCGTCACCGTGTTTTCGCCATCAGCCAAACGGTGGGTGCCGCGGTGATTGACGCCGCGAATGTGCGAACCGGTGACCGCGAGAAAGACGCTGCCGATCTCCACATCGCTCGCTTCCTCCGCTTTCGCCAAAGCATCCTTGAGGCAGGCGCGCGCCTGGGTGAAATCATAGATCTCGCCCTTGCGGACGCCGGCCGATTTGGTGACACCGATGCCGAGAATTTTCACGGCGCTGTCGGCCTTCACCTCGCCGACCACCATGCAGGTCTTGCTGGTGCCGATCTCGAGTCCGACGTGAATTTTCGTGCGACGTGCCATGATATGCGGAGAAAGCGGTCAGTTGCGGTTGAGTAAATTTCCGACATCCCGGACGCGGCGGGCCTCGCGGACTTCTTCGGCGGAAGGTTCCACCACGGGCACCGCTCGCGGCGCGCCGGCCGTTTCGTCGCGGGTGGTGACGGGAATGTTGTGCTTGGGGATGAGATTGATCGTGTGGATCGCGTAGCCCTTCTCGCTCGCGTGATCCATCGCCGCGCGGAGGTTGCGCATCTGGCGCTCGTGGTCGCCGAGCGCGAACGTGGCCTCGATCCCGTCACGGGTTTTGAGCAAGAGCGACCACGCGTTGACCTGCTCGATGGAATCGATCCAACGGACGGAATCCGAATCCGCCTCAACGGCGGAATCTAACAGGCGAAAACAATTCCCGAGTTCCGTTTGTTCGCAACGCTTGCCGGCGGCGATCAGATGAGCCTCCGAACGCGGCAGGCGGATCACCGGCAAATTCATTGCGGCTTCGAGCTGTAGGTCGGGGCAGGGATACGCAACGCCGCCGCGGTCCACCAGCATCGCCCCCGCGCGGCGTGTTTCTGTTAGACCGGACTCCGGGCAGATGACCCACGCTTTCGGCGCGCGCGGCACCACGCGCACCACCAGCTTGCCCGGCAAATGACGCTCCGCGCTGGCGTCGGAAATCCCGGGCAGCTCTTTCAATTTCCGAACCACCGTAGTCACGTCGATGTCGAACAACGACGCTGTTAGATCGATGCCCGTCGCTTTGGCTACGCCCGCTTCGTCGATCACCGGGTTCGGATTGAGGTCGATTACCTGCAGCCGGAAATCGGGATTTTTGTAAAAGGCCCGCTGGATGCCGACCCAAACACCCCAACCCACTCCGGCAAGCGCGAGCAGCACCAGCGCGAGTTTCGTCAACTTGCCCGCGAGTTTCAAAAAGCCATACCAGGCGATCCGCGGCGACATGACGCGGACTTCCAGCACTTGTGGGCGCGGGCGGCGAAGCGGTTTTCCGGTGCGGCGTTTTGACATGTTAGGAACGAAGTTGCAGCGAGAGGCTCGCTATGGTTTTGCAAAGTTCAGCGAAGGGAATACCAGCGGCCGCCGCGGCTTTGGGAAGCAGGCTCGTTTCCGTCATCCCGGGAATCGTGTTGGCTTCCAAAACGTAGGGCCGGTTTTGCGAATCTAACATGACGTCGACCCGCGAATAGATTTCCACGCCGAGCGCGCGATGCGCCGCAAGCGCGGCGGCTTGTACGGCGAGCGTCGTAGTTTCATCGAGATCGGCCGGACAGATGTATTGCGAGCCGGTGGCTTTGCCGGACAACCATGGATACTTCGTGGCCATGTCGTAAACGCCCTCGGGCGAAATGATGTGGACCACCGGCAGTGCAACGTCATCGAGGATGCCAACCGTCAACTCGGGGCCTTCGATGAATTCCTCGATGAGCAGATCCTTGCTGTATTTCGCCGCATCGATAATCGCGGCCTCGGCATCCTCTTGCTTGCGGACGACATGCACGCCCACGCTCGAACCCTCGCGCGGCGGCTTCACTACGAAAGGTGCCGGGAAGGATGGCAAGCACGCGCCCTTCGACACATCGAGGATTTCCGAGCGCGGAGTGGGAACGTTTTTGGCAACGAAAGCGGCCTTCGCGAGGTTCTTGTCGAAGGCCACGCGGCTGCTGTTGGATCCGGCGCCCGTGTACGGAATGCCCATGCCTTCGAGAATTTGCTGCATCGTGCCGTCCTCGCCAAAGGTGCCGTGAATCGTGTTGAACGCGAGACCGATGCCTTCCGGCAAATGCAGTTCAGCGGATGTCACATCCACGCCCACTGCATCGAGACCAAGACCTAACAGAGCCTTGAGCACCGCATTGCCCGAAGCCAGCGAAACCTGCCGCTCCGAGCCAGGCCCGCCCATGAGAACTGCGATCTTTATCTTCTCCAACATCTTCGTTTCGATTTTCGTACTTAAGATTTAGTTTTTAAAATGTGTTCTCGTCCTCACCCAGGATCTTCACTTCGGTTTCAAGTTCGACGCCTCGTTCTTCGCGGGCTTTGTCACGCAAGTTGCCGATGAGGGTCAGCATCTCGGTGGCCGTTGCGCCGCCGCGGTTGACGACGAAATTTCCGTGCATCTCGGACACCGCCGCCTGGCCGCATGTCTCGCCTTTCAAGCCCAGCGAATCGATCAACTTGCCCGCGGGTATTTCATCCGGGTTCTTGAACGTGCATCCGGCGGATGCTGCGACGGGTTGGGTGCTCTTCCGTTTTTCACGCGACGCGTTCCAACGTTGTTTGATGTTCGCGGGTGTGTCGGATTTGCCTTTGAAAACAGCCTGCAATGCGAAGTTCCGCCGCAACTCGACGACATTGCGATATCGCGCCACGATCTCATCCCGCTCGCGGGTCCGGATCACGCCATCTTCATCGAGAAAGGTCACGCGCACGACTTGATCGAATGTCTCCACACCCATCGCGCCCGCGTTCATGCGCAGCGCGCCGCCGACGTTACCGGGAATGCCTTCCATCCATTCGAAGCCGCCGATGCCGGCACTTCCCGCGGCGCTTGCGAGCTTCTTCAAACGCACGCCCGCTCCCGCCGTCACATGACCGCGGCCATCGACGGAGACTTCGGAAAAAACGCCACCCGTCGGATGAATCACCGCACCGCGAATTCCACCATCGCGCACCAACAGGTTCGATCCCCGTCCAACCACACGCACCGGAATCCCGCGCTCGCGGCAAAAATCCACAAGGAACGCGAAGCCATAGAAGCTATGCGGCTCAAGCCAGAATTGCGCGGGGCCACCTACTAGCATCGTAGTATGACGGCTCATTGGCTCATACAGCTTGCCATCGATTTCACCCGCTGGCATCAGGCCACGCATTTCTTCGATCAGCTTGAGATCGGTGGCGAGTCGTGTCCCCGCTTCATGAACATTACCCGCTCCAAGCGTGATCAACAAATCGCCCGGCAACAATGCGTTGCCGACGGTGTGATGCGCGATTGTTAGATTCGGCAGATAAGTTCCGGGGATGTCGCCATGCCGCTTCATCGCATCGACCAGCGTTTGGCCCGAGATGCCTTTGATGGGCAGTTCCGACGCGGGATACACGTCCGTGATGAAAACCTTGTCGGCGGCCTGCAGGACTTTTCCGAAATCTTCAGCCAGCGCCTTTGTCCGGGTGTAGCGGTGCGGTTGGAACAAGACCACCAGCCGCTGCGGCTTCAGCGAGCGCGCGGTTTGCAAAGTGGCGGCGAGCTCCGACGGATGATGGCCGTAGTCGTCGATGATCCGATAGTTGGCCGATAAATATTTGGTCTCAAAGCGGCGCTTGGCTCCCGCGAAAGTTGCAAGCGCCCGTGATACTAACAGAAATTCCGCACCGCAACAATCTGCCAGCGCGATCGCCGCCAGGGCGTTGAGGACGTTGTGATTTCCCGGGATGCCCAGCTCCACGTCGCCAAGCACTTCGCCATTTTTCCGCACACAGAACGCCGACGAGCCGCGCAAATCGCGGACATCGCTGGCGGTGTAGTCGGCATCGTCCCAGCCATAGGAAATCGCATTCGGCCGGCTTCCACAAACTTCGCGCGCGACTTCATCCTCGGCGCAATACACGAGCTTGCCGCGCGTCTGGTCCGCGAGCTTGCCGAAGACTTCACGGATGTGATCGAGGTCGCGGTAAAAGTCGAGATGCTCGGCCTCGATGTTGAGCACGACCGCATGTTCGGGCCGGTAGAGTGCGAGCGTGCCATCGCT
Organism: Akkermansiaceae bacterium; assembly: GCA_031371445.1. Classification (GTDB taxonomy): domain Bacteria; phylum Verrucomicrobiota; class Verrucomicrobiia; order Verrucomicrobiales; family Akkermansiaceae; genus Luteolibacter. The sequence goes on along the minus strand of JANMJQ010000157.1, from coordinate 34,836 downwards.
TTCATCACCCTCGGCAACCATGTAATCGCCTTCCTCGGACCATTTTGCGTTCGCGCCTAAAATGGGAATTTCCGCACCGACATAATGGCTCGGTTGGCGACCCGCTTCACGCAAGACATGCGCTGTCATCGCTGACGTCGTCGTTTTGCCATGCGTTCCTGAAATGACGATGCCCTTCTTGGTGTGCAGGATCGCCGCCAAACATTCGGCGCGTTTCAGCACGGGGACGCCTTTTCTAACAGCTTCGGCGAAGGCCGGATTTTCGGGACGGATCGCCGATGAATAGACGACGATGTCCGCGCCATCGACTGCCTCCGCCGTGTGGGGCGACGAGAACAACAAGCCAACTCCCTGCATCCGCTCGGTCTCCGCGGTGGTCACTCGATCCGATCCACTGACGCGATGACCCATCCCTAACAGAAGCAGCGCCAGGCCACTCATTCCGGAACCAGCGACACCGATCAAATGCACCCGCAGCGGATTTCCGCGGTCGGTGAGAAGTTGGCTCGGGTCGGTCATGGGGCGGGGAAGGAAGCTTCGATCGCGTCGCAAACCCTCGCCGCGGCGTCGGGGATGGCTAGCGCGCGGGCGGCTTTTGCCATGCGTTTGTAAGTTGGCAAGTCTTGCAGAACCGAAGTCGCCAGATCTGCCAGCTTGGCCGGGTCCAGCGCCTTCTCCTGAATCAGAATTCCCGCCCCCACGGTTTCGAAGACCTCGGCGTTCCGCGTCTGGTGGTTGTCTGCGGCAAACGGATACGGCACAAGGATCGATGGATGCCCGCAGATCGCGATTTCCGTCAGGCTCGAGGCCCCGGAGCGTGCGATGACCAAGTCCGACACCGCGTAGGCAGACGGCATTTGGTCGCAAAAGCCCAGCACCTTGTAGTTCTTCCGGTCCTTCACGATTTCCGTAACCCGCTCGATGTCAGTCCCTCCAGCGATATGCAGCACTTGAAATTCCGGCGGCAACAACTCCGCGGATTCTGCGCATAGCTCATTCAAGCGGTGGGCTCCTTGGCTGCCACCGGTCACTAGAATCGTCGTCAGGGCCGGGTTAAGCCCGAACCGTTCCGCCGCCTCTTCGCGGCTTGGCAGATCGAGAATTTCCGGCCGTACCGGGGTGCCCGTGACGATCGGATGATGCTTCGGGAAAAACGCCCGCGCGGGATCGAGGCCCAGAAAAACCTCGGTGCAGTAACGGCTTGTCATCACATTCGACCGCCCCGGCCGCGCGTTGGAGTCGTGAACGAAAGTTTTCAGCCCCATACGGGAACCCGCATAAACCGGCGGAAACGACGTGAAGCCGCCCATTCCCAGCACCACGTCGGCCTTGAAATCCTGCAGCAGCGCCTTGCAGGACCGGATCGATCCCCACAATTTCCACAAAAACGGCGCCATCTTCAGCGACGTGATCGCCGGCTTGGCAACCGCCGGCATTTTCTCAAATCGCAGATGCGGGTATTTCGCGGAGGCCTCCGCATCGACCTTCTTTTCGGAGATTATCAGCAGCACGTTATGCCCCCGCGCCCGCAGCGCCTCGCCAACCGCGATCCCCGGAAAAAGGTGGCCGCCCGTGCCGCCGCACGCGATCAGGATGTTTAGGGGTTTGGCCAAGGACGTAAGGGTGTAAAGCTACGCGGGGCTTTGGAAATACATTTCCAACACCGTTCGGGCGAAAAGTAAGCAAATCCAAAGTAACGGGCAATCTTAGATTCTGAAATCGAGTGGCTGGGGGCTGGGAAATGTAGCTGACGCGTCTCGCGGCAGGCCGTGAAGACAGGGCTGAACGGATCACACTGTTCGGCAGAAAATGAAAACCATCGCAACATTCCCAACCCCCGAAGATGCGCGTCTGTTCCGCGCCTTTTTGGGATCTCAGGGCATAGAGGCGTTCGTGGATGATGAGCATTTCGTTCAACTTTTTTGGTACTACAGCAACGCCATCGGAGGCGTCCGGGTTACGGTTAGCAGCTCGGATATGGATGATGCCGCTGCAGCATACCGGACCTACATGGAAGCGCTGAGGGTTGGCCCTTATCCGCTCAATCCTGTCCGTGCGTGGCCGATGGTGATGCTAATTTCGCTGATCGTGGGAGCTCCATTCATCATCTTCGGCCGCCGATCCCGCGCTGCCCGCACAACTGAATAGATGCTGGACAAGTGGGTCGGATCGCGGCCCTTTCGTAGCTGTTAGAAATCGTTTCGCTGCCATGAATTCCACGCACCGCGCAACCAAGCTTCTGTCCGCAGCCGCCATTGGCTTGATGGGTTCGCTCGCCTGGGCCGGACCGATCACCACCGCGGGGCAAGCAGCGGTGCTTGATATTCGCGAGGCGGGATCGCAGTCGCTGCGTATCACGTTGCGGCCTTTTGAATTCAAAGGCGAATTTCCCGAAGGCCCGGTGCTGCCGAAACGCGAGTATCCATCGCCCGCTCTTTCCCTCCGCTATCTCAAGATGCCCGCGAATGCAGAAGTCGCAGGCTTGATGGTCGATGTGCAAACCGATCCGTTGCGCATTGTTGTCAGCCGCAAGGATGGCTCGGTTGTGCAGTCGCTCACTTTTGGCGAGACGGGTGAAATCGCTTTCACGCTCGATGACCAACCCGTGCTGGGACTGGGTGAAGGCGGACCTTCGCCAGCCCAGGGTGTCGATTGGCACACGGCACCCGTTGAATTCGATCGGCGCGGACATTTGGATCCGATGGAGCCGCATTGGGGGCGTGGCGCTTATGGATCGCGCAATCCCGTCGCGTTGCTGGCGGGAACCGGTGGCTGGGGTTTGTATTTCAATTTTCCCTGGGGCCAGGTCGATCTGAGCCAGCTGCGCGTCGGCCGCTACATCCCTATCAAACCGATTGATCCTACACGCGCCCGACAAACCTTCGGAAACCAGGGCCAGCAACTCGGCAAAGGTCTGCCGCCGCCGGCTTCGTTCGTTCCGGGCCTGGTGGATCTGTTCGTCTTCGATGCCCGCGATCCGGCGGTTTTCATGAAGGATGTCGCGACGATCAGCGGACCCGCGGTGATGCCTCCGAAATGGGCGCTCGGTTACATGCAATCCCACCGCACCCTGGAAAACGATGCTCAGATGCTTGGCATCATCGATACATTCCGCGCGAAACGTCTGCCAATCGATGCCGTGATCTATCTTGGCACCGGCTTCACGCCGCGCGGTTGGAACAAGCAGCAGCCATCGTTCGATTTCAATCCGGCGGTTTTCAAAAACGATCCGGCGAAAGTGCTCGAGAGCATGCATCAACGGAATGTTAAAGTCGCGTTGCACATGGTGCCATGGGATCGCGACCGCTTACCGACTTTGCAGGGATCGATCCCACCCGCAGCGGGCGAAGCCGTCGATGCATCGCACATTGCGGAATACTGGAAGCAGCATGTGGCCTTGGTGAAAACCGGTGTGGACGCATGGTGGCCAGACGAGGGCGATTGGTTCGATCTGTTTGAACGCTTCAAACGGCATCAGCTTTATTACGAAGGTCCCATTTCAACACAACCCGATCGACGTCCATGGAGCTTGCACCGCAACGGCCATCTTGGCATCGCGCGTTGGGGCGGCTGGATGTGGTCGGGCGATACCGACTCGAGTTGGAAAACGCTGGAAACGCAGATCGCTGTCGGCATCAATCACTCGTTGAGTGTCGGGCCCTATTGGGGAACGGATCTCGGTGGATTTTTCTCGAGCCCTGAACTCACTGGGGAACTCTACGCGCGCTGGTTCCAGTTCGCCGCGTTTTGTCCCTCGTTCCGCGCGCATGGCCGGACATGGATGATGCGTTTGCCGTGGAGCTGGGGCATGGACAAGCTGGGGCCGGTTGAGGATGAGGTGAAAGGTTCGTCGGGTCCACCGTTGTTGTCGGAACTCAACAATGCGGCCATCGAACCCATCGTACGTCGCTATGATGAACTGCGTTATCAACTGCTTTCCTATAACTATACTTTGGCATGGCAGGCGCGCGATACTGGCGTGCCCTTCATGCGGGCCCTGTGGTTGCATTATCCCAACGACCCGAAAGCCCGTGGCATCGGCAACGAGTATCTGTGGGGGCGTGATCTGTTGATCGCTCCGGTCTTTGAAAATGGCGCAACCACCCGCGAACTCTATTTGCCGGAGGGCACATGGTATGACTGGTGGAGCGGGAAAAAAGGAACAGGCGGCATGATCACGCGCGGAGTCGATCTCGCCACCATGCCAATCTATGTGCGCGCGGGTGCGATTATTCCCATCGATCCGATCCGCCAATACACGGCCGAGAAGTCCAAGGATCCGCTAACAATAAGAATTTATCGCGGCGCGGATGGCGACTACACGCTTTATGAAGATGATGGCGAAAGCCTCGCTTATCTCCATGGTGATGCGGTTCAGACCCACTTCCAATGGGATGACAAGGCCGCGGTGCTGACCATCGGGCGCCACAAAGAATCACCGGCTGCAACCGTCCAGGGAACGCGAATGCTGCGCATTGAAATTTTACCGGAGGGCAAAACCAAGAACGTGGAACTCAGCGACGAGACCGCGAAGTTGGATTTCTCGCATGAATAGGGCGGGTCTTTATCTACGCACGCACTGAAGGAGCGTCGCTATTCTATCGACTGAGGATAGCCGACATGCTGTCGGCAGTGAAGAGCAGGCAAGATGCCCGCGCCCCCATCTTCACCAACCTTCGCGGTTGTCCCTTTTCACGAAGCGGGCGGCTTGGGGGCAGTTGGGTGATTTCATTCCGGGTCCATCCCATTCCATGCGCACTCCCTCGCCGACGCGGAGGGCGATGCAGCCGAGGAGGATGATTTCTGTTAGATAGGCGGAGATGTCGAAATTTGAATACGCGGACGTACCGCTTTTCATCATGTCGAACCATTCCTGGTTGTGGCCTGGCGAGCGCGGGATCGTCACGGGCACCGCTTTGACGGCCTCATGATCGTCGCCCTTGGTGAAGGTTTTCTCGCCTTCAAGTTGGATGAGGAATTGCGAGCCGTAGTCATCCGGAGAAAAGGTCGAACCCTTGTCGCCGATGACAAGGCACCCGCTCTCCGGCATTTTCCCGAGTAGGCGACCACATCTTTTACCAGATTCGGATAAGGCCGCAGCGGCTTGAACTCGGCGTTGGGTGAGCCGTCGTACCACCAGAATTTCAAGGGCGGCAGTCCTTCGCGTTCGGGAAATTCAAAGCGGATGCGATTTACTGCGGCGCCTGAACGAACGCCACCTCGCCGAACACAACCACGATCCCCAGCTTGAGGCGCGCATCCGGGGCTTCGAGCTCGCTTACCGGATGCAGACCGACGCGACCGATGAGTTCGGTTTCAAGGCCGTCGAGAAGCCGGTGCATGTCCACGATTTGCACGCGACGATTTTGCATCTGTTAGGGATCGATCACGAGGAGCTCACCTATCATTACTCCGGCCGTGATTTCCGGCTGACGGACGTGCAGGGCAAGGTGGTGAGGGATATCATCGCGTGATGGAGCGCGGAATTTATTCCAATGCCTTTAAGGCATCGGAATGAATCCGGGGCGACCAGTGATCGCCCCTACTCAGGCTTTGATTTTCGGGAAGTAGCGGACGTGAGGCAGCCCTTTGAAGTGTTGGTCCTGGGTCCAGAGGGTGGCCTTGTGGGCAAGCGTGATGGCGTAGATCAGGGAATCGGCGAGGGGGAGCTTGTGGCGGATGAAGAGATCGGCGGCGGAGATGGCGATTTCCTCATCGATGGGGACGACGATGCCGGAGCGCATGGCTTGGGTAACTTCGTCGGCCTTTTCCAAGGTCCGTTGTTTGAGGGCCACCTTGCGGACTTCCGTGATGACGATGCTCGGAATGAGCAGAGTGGGGAGCTTGAGCAGAATGGGGCTGAAATGGACCGTGTTGGGTCCGGCGTCGAGGCATTCGAGCCAGCCGCTGGAATCGAGAAGATCGGGCTTCATGCTGCGGGGAAAACCACCGTTGATCAGAATTCGCGATCCGGTTCTCGTTCGAATTCAAGGGCTGTGTCGCCCTTCAGGAAACCGACCAGTTCCTGGGGGGTGAGGATGGGACGCAGTTCGATATGACCGTCCTTCTCAATAACGCTGAGTTTTTGCCCGGGCTTTAGATCAAGCACCCTACGGATTTCCTTCGGGATGACGATTTGATATTTGGGCGACAAAAGCGAAGTTGTCATACGGAATAGAATTTAGGCTACAAATTTGAAATAACAAACCTAAAGATGGATTTCACCGGAAATGGAAGTGATTCGTCGGCACGCCGCTAAGCTTTCCATTCAGGAGGTTATCGCTGGCTGATGAATGAATTCGGGGCGACCGGTGATCGCCCCTACGATTTCATATGACATCCCGTCCGGAGCAGTTCTATGGTGCAGCCCACTTCCAACCCCACATTCCTATGTCCATCAAAGTCGGCGACAAAGCCCCGGATTTCACTCTCGTTTCCAAAACCGCCAACGGGCCCGAGCTGGTCAAGTTGAGCGATCTCACGGCCAAATCGCCGGTCGTGTTGTTGTTTTTCCCAATGGCCTACACGGGTGTCTGCACCACCGAGATGTGCGACATTTCCAACGGCATGGCGGAATACGATTCGCTCAACGCGAAGGTGCTCGGCATTTCCGGCGACAATCCTTTCGCACAGGAAGCCTGGGCAAAGGCAGAAGGCATCACGCTGCCGCTGCTCAGCGATTATGAGCACAGCGCGGCGAAGGCCTATGGCGTGGCATACGACCAATTCCTTCCGGACAAGAATCTGATCATGGGCGGCGTGGCCAAGCGCTCCGCGTTCGTCATCGATAAGGGAGGCATCGTCCGCTACGCCGAGGTCCAGGAGCATCCGAAAGACCTCCCGGATTTTGAAAAAGTAAAAGCCGCATTGCGCGGTCTGTGAGCGACAAAGCATAGCAGCCACCGACCCGCGGCGAATGAAGCGATTTTTGCAATCGGAAGCCGGGGCGGCGGTGTTGTGGGTGTTGTCGGCGCTGCTGCTGGCGGCGATTCTCGCACCGTGGTTTTATACGGGCGGCAAGGCGCTGGCCCACGAGGTGGCTCACGGGGATTTTCCCTCCTTTCTCGAATGGCTCGGCCGTGAATGTGGGCGAGCGAAGTTCGCCCGCTTCTTCAGTCGCGCGTTGTTGTTCTCGGCACTCGTGTTGTTACCCGTGCTAATAAGGCGCTTGAGGCAATTGCGCGGCAAGGAAATGCCATCGCCTTATCCGTTGGAGAAAACGGGACTGCCGCGCGCCTTGGCACAGATCGCGACGGGCTGCCTCATCGCGGGAGCTCTGTTGTGGGCGACGGGATTGCTGCTTACGACTGTAGGCGCTTACGTGAAAAATCCCGACGCGGGGTCGATCGGCAAGATCATCGGCAAAACATTGCCGCCCGCGATCCTCGCGCCGCTGGTTGAGGAATGTTTGTTCCGCGGTTTTCTGTTAGGGTTGTGGCTGCGTTATGCGAAGCCGTTGACGGCGGCGATCGGAAACTCGCTGTTGTTCGCGTTCATGCATTTCCTGCAACCGCCGGACGGCACGCAGATCGCCGATCCGCACTCTGCTTTCGCGGGCTTCGATCTGTTAGGAAAAATCGTGCTGCATTTTACCAACCCCGCGTTCTTCGTCACCGAATTCGCGACTTTGTTTTGCATAGGCATGATCCTCGCCTGGGCAAGGTTGCGGACTTCCTGCCTGTGGTTCGCGATGGGTCTGCACGCGGGCTGGGTCGCGGCGTTCAAGGGCTTCAATCTGCTGTATTCGAATGTGGATGCGTCACCATGGCATCCATGGGGAATCGGCGAAGATTTGCGATCCGGTCTGGTGCCGCTGTGCGCATTGGTGGTGACAGCGTTCGTTTGTCACTTCGCCATGAAGAAGTGGGATCGAAATCCCAGGCCTTTTGGATGTTGAAGAGGATGGGCGGGGAGCTTGCAAAGCTCCGCCACTTCAACCCCGCATCACGGTGACTACCGCCACTCGCGCAAAGCCCGCGGCACGCAGGGTCTTCGCGCATTCGTGAACGGTGGAACCGGTGGTCAGCACGTCATCGACAAGGATCGCGCCGCCAGTGTTGGCACTCGCTTGATGCCCTGCCGCTGTAACCACAAAGGCGCCGCGCAGGTTCGCCATGCGTTGGGCGCGGGATAAAATCGTCTGATGCTCGGTGCGGCGGATGCGTTGTAAGCCGCGGAGCACGGGTAAGCCGATGTGGGCCGAGAGCGATCTCGAAATTTCCTCCGCTTGGTTGAAGTGGCGGTGCTGGAAACGTTTGCGATGCAGCGGCACGGGCACCAGCGGCCATTTTTCGCGAAGCGCGGGTTCCAGGCGGGGATCAGCGAAAGCCCCCGCCGCGAGCCAGCCAAGGTCATTGGCGAGATGCAGCTCGCGTCCGTACTTCAGACGATGAATCAGCTCCAGCGTGCGGCTGTCCTTCGAAGTGGCGGGCCGCGCGAACTCGAATGCTAACTTGAGGCGGCTGCAGTTGGGGCAGGCGAAGGCGCCATCGATTTCCCCTTCGAAGGGCTCGCCGCAGGTTTTGCAAAACGGATCTGTTAGACGCGGCAAATTGTCACCGCAGGCGTCGCACAACGAACGGCCGTCTGTTAGATTTTCGGAACACAGCGCGCACACCGGCGGATAAAGCAGGTCGAGGAGACGCGACAAAGGCTTGCGCCAGCCACGCGGTTCAAGCCGGGCGATCATCGGCATCCGGACGAATGAAACGAGCTGTTAGAAATCCCGCCGCGAGGATGGCGGCGAGCGGCACCAGGCCATGATCGAGGGAAGGACTGGCGAACGACCATTTCAACCCCGGGTCCGCCGGCGACGTCACCAGGCGCGGCAGGATCGCGTTCACAAACAAGAGCCCGGCATGGAGGCCGATTGGCAGCCACAACGACGCGGTGCGCCAGCGGGCGTAAGCGAGCACGCATCCCAGGGCAAGGCATGGCGCGATGGCACCCAGCATGATACCCGGCGTTGCCGCTTGCGCCGCAATTTTCCCCAACAACTCGAAGCCAACACTGGAGGCCTCGGGATCCGCAACATTGAGGCCCTGCGGCGGAATGCAGAAAAGCACCAGCGTGTAAAACAAGGCGGACATCGCGATCGCAATGGACGGACGCATCGTACGCACGAAAATTCCCAGCACCACTCCGCGGAACAGGATCTCGTGCAACGCCGCGAGCAACAGCGAAAGAGCCACCTGCTGCACGACAAGGCGCGCGAAGTCTTCACCGGGTCGCTTCACGTCGAGCACGATCGAAAAAAACAGCACCGTGGCGATGGTGGCAAAGAGCGCGACCACCAACAGAAACCCGGCCGCCGCCTGCCATGGGCCACGGGGATTTTCGAGCAAAGGCTGGCCGCCGGAGCAACTGCGCGCACCTGCCGGGAGGCGCATGGACCACACGTTGCGGCCTTCCGCAAGGCGGTTGCCCCTCAGCCAATGGGCGAAGGGGATGAACAAGAGCAAGGCGGTGGCCAGCAGCGAGAGCTTGAAAAAGTCCGGGAAGCCGGCGCGGCCGCAGACTCCCGCAAGCCAGTTCAAAGGACCGTTCAGGTGCTTGCCGGCGGCGGATTCCGACAAGGCCTTGCCGGCATTGTAAAACGCCGGCGCCATCCAGGCCCCGCCCATGACCGAAGCCGCGGCATAGAACCATGTCTTCAGTGCATCGCCGCGCATCGGAACCAGATTGTCATGCCGGTCCCCGAAATGAAAGCCCCGCAATCGCGGATTTTGCGGTGGTGCGGATTTCGCGACTCTCTAAACTACAGTCATGGCAATCATCGAACCGGCGGGAAGTATCCGCAGCCAATGGGGGGAAGGACCGATCTGGTGGCAGGGCGCACTCTACTACGTCGATATCGAGGGCCACCGGATTCATCGCTACAACCCGGCCGATGGCAGCGAGTCGTCGCGCGTTTTCGCCCAGCGGATCGGCACCATCGTCCCGCGCGAAAGCGGTGGCTTCGTGGTGGCCGGCGACCTTGGATTGTTTTTCCTCGATTGGGAGAGCGGCCATCTAACAGCCATCGCCGATCCCGAAGCGGGCAAGCCCGACAACCGCTTCAACGATGGCAAATGCTCGCCCGACGGCCGCTTCTTCGCGGGCACCATCAGCCTCGTGAAAAAAACCGGCGACGCCCGCCTCTACCGGCTCGACCCCGATCTCACGCTGCACGAAGCCTTCGGTCCGGTGACCAATTCCAACGGCATCGTCTGGTCCATCGATGGCAAGCGCGTGTTCTACATCGACACCCCACGGCGCGAGGTGCTCGCCTTCGACTACGACGACGGCCATTTGCGCAACATGCGCGGCGCGGTGGACACCAGCCACATCGACGCCTCGCCGGACGGCATGACGATCGATGCCAAGGGGAACTTATGGATCGCCTTCTGCCATGGGGGATGCGTCGCGTGTTTTGATCCGGTGACAGGTGCCGAGATCCAGCGCGTGGAGATTCCCTGCATCGAAACGACGGCCTGTGCCTTCGGCGGCCCGGGCCTCGCGGATCTTTACGTGACAACTGGCGTCGCGAAATCGGTGAAAGAGGAGCACGCGGGCCGGCTGTTCGTGGTTAAGGGCCTGGGTGTGGGTGGAGTGGAGGCGAGCACGTTCGCGGGGTAAAATCCCAACGAAGAGAGGATCTACTATGAAGGCAGAACAACTTGATGAGCTCTTTGACAAGGGAGAGGATATTTCCGCCCATCTCGACCTTTCCACTCTTCGACGTCCGAACCTGCAACAAAAACAGGTTAACGTCGATTTGAGAACATATCGACCTGCTGATCGCTTTTTGTACCCGCTTCTGATTCTGTATCCCTTGGCCTATGTGGGATGGTTCTTCTGGCCCGGCACTGGTTCTTCCCGCGTCGGCGAGTTCATGATTTTTGGGCTGCCAATTGTCGCGCTCTTGATTTTGGTGAGTGTGCAATTCTCCGACAAACGGGCCCGGTTTTCAGCTCTTGCAAACTTTCTGGCCCTAGCTGTCATCGGCGGCACGGCATTTTTGACCTTGATGATCATCGGCGCCGCAACAGCTTCCGTTTGAAAACATCACCATTTGGTTCATTTTCGAACAATACCGCGCTCGTCCACCGTTGATAGCGAGATGCCGCCAACCACTAATACCATGAAACTGAAACCCATCGCCGCCGCCGGCATTGCCGCCTTGATGGCTTTTGGAGGATTTTTGGTTGGCCGCGGCTCGTCCGCGGTGCAAGCGGGAGCGGGCAGCTCGGCGGCTGGATCCAAAGGCGCGGCTGGTTCGGGTGGAACCGGAAGCATGGGCGGCAGCACGGGAAGTGGTGCGGGTGCCGCGGATCGGGCGGGCACGCGGGGCAAAGCGGGCAGTTCCAAGTCCGGAAGCAAGGCAGAGCGCTGGGAAAAACTGGAGGCCATCGTCCGCGGCGAAGATCCTTTGGAGCGGAACCGGGCACTGATGGCGTACATCGACCAACTGGCGCCGGGCGATTTCCAGGAAGCGGTCGACAATTTCCGCAATCTGGGGATCACGGATGGCCGGATGGGTGAGTATTCGCTGCTGCTGAGCGCCTGGGCGCAGGTGGATCCTCTTTCCGCCCTGGACTACGCCAAGGAAAACACCAACGGCGGTTTTGCCCGCGACACGATTTTGACTACCTGGGCCGGGAAAGATCCGGAAGCGGCCGTTCTTTGGGCGAAGGCGAATTTCGATGGCGAGGGGGCGAATCCCTACATGCCCGGCATCATCCGCGGCCTGGCGGGGGTTGATCCCATTCGCGCCACCGAGCTGCTGACGTCGATGCCCCGCAGCGAAGAGCGCGGCCGCGGTTTGGATTTCATGTTGCCCCACCTTCTCCAGCAAAGCCCGGAAGCAGCCCGCTCGTGGATTGCCGGCCTCACGGACGATGCCCTCCGCGACGGGGCGATGATGCGCGCGGCACCCGAGCTGGCTTCTTCGGATCCGGCGGGAACCGCAAAGTGGCTCTTGGACAATCCGGGCGACGCCGCCAAACGCCGCCTGGACGACGTTTATGGCATCTGGGCTTCGACCGACCAACAGGCGGCGCTGGCATCGTTCAACTCGCTGCCAGCCGGCGAGACGAGAAGCGACGCATTGCGGGGCGTGTTGCGCAGCATCACCACGGAAGATCCGGCGGCGGGGCTTGCGCTGATGAACCGGGTTCCGGGCGACGTCACGGACGATGTGGTCCGGGATTTTGTCTGGCACTCCTTTGGCAATGACCCCGCCCTGGCCGCGAACCAGATTTCCCGAATCACCGATCAACGGGAGCGCGAACAGACCTACCGGCGGGCGCTCGGCGAGTGGATGCGGCGCGATGCTCCGGCGGCAACGACATGGATTCAGGCCAACGCGGTGCCCGACAACGTCCGCAACGACCTTTTGGGAAATAGCGCGCCCTGAGCAAATTGGCGTTTGACACGAGGCCGCCCCGCGTTGACAGGAGCGCCCGCCTGACCCAACGTCGCCGCCCATGGATACGATGAAACTTCTCCTCGGCGCAACCGTCGCCGTTCTGCTCGGAGCCCTCGTGGTTTCATGGCAAGGCATGAACAACAGTGTGAAGAACACACCGGCCGACGAAATCGCGCGTCTGGAAAAGCAAGTGCGCGAGCTGAAAGCCGACCAACAGAACGACGAGTTGGAAAAGCAGCGCCAAGCGACAGCTTCCAAAGGCTCCGCTGAAACGGAAGCCCTGCGCATCCAACTCGAACAAGCCAAGGCCGAGTTGGAAAAGAAAGCATCCGACAAAAAACTCAACACCGCTGAAGAGGGCCTGAATGCCCAGCACGATCTCGATGACCGTGACAAGGAGATCCGCCGCGCCCGCCTCATCGGTTCCGCGCTCCTGATTGGCAAAGTCACCGAGTACGTCACCGAAGGAAATTTCATCATCATTGAAGTGCTCATGCCGGAACAGGTTCAAGTCGGCGTCACCGTTGCCATCCGCCGCAAGACCGGCATTCTCGCCCAATTCAAAATCTCCGAGGTCACCGCCGAAGGAGCCATCGCCAATCCCCTGCGAGCCTACGGCCCCATCGATCCCCAACCCGGCGACGAAATCATCCTCCCGCCAGTCGAGTGATAAAAGCTGAAAACTGAAATGCTGAGAAACTGAAACGCTAAAGGGCTCTTCATTTCAGCATCTCAGATTTTCAGCATCTCAGTTTTTTCCCCACAGGCTCTTCCTCTCATTTCAGTGTTTCAGCTTTTCAGTTTTTCAGCATTTACCCCATGACAACCGTCGGTCTCATCTCGCTCGGCTGCGCCAAGAACCTCATCGACTCGGAAGTCATGATCGGTCATCTCGCGCAGGCCGGTATGACGCTGACGCCCGACGCGGGGCTCGCCGATGTGCTCATCGTCAACACCTGCTCGTTCATCGACATGGCCAAGCAGGAATCGATCGACACAATCTTCGGCGCGGTGAAGGACCGCAGCGAGGATCCGGATCGTGCGAGGCAGAAGATCATCGTCGCGGGTTGCTTGTCACAGCGTTTTGCCAAAGACCTGCCGGGCATCATGCCGGAAGTGGATGCATTCATCGGCCTCGACCAGATCACCAAGGTCGCGCCGATCATCGAAAATCTGTTAGGGAAAAAGAACGACGCGGAAGTTCAGAAAACGGAAGGCCCGTCCGCAACCGAGGATCCTCGCGATTTCGTGACCCTCAAGCCGCAGTATGTGCCGGACTATTCGACGCCGCGCATTCGTCTCACGCCGGATCACTACGCGTATGTGAAAATCGCGGAAGGCTGCAACCACACCTGCACCTTCTGCATCATCCCCAAAATCCGCGGCCAACATCGTTCACGCACGCAGGAAAGCGTCGTTCGCGAGGTCGAGGCCCTCGTGAAGTCTGGCGTGAAGGAAATCAATCTGATCTCGCAGGATACGACCTACTTCGGCATGGATAACTGGGAAGGCAAGCGGCCGACGCCGAACTCGCCCGTCGATTCCACGCGCGGCGAGTCGTTGTGCACCTTGCTGCGCGAAATCAATAAGATCGAAGGCGACTTCTGGGTCCGCCTGCTTTACACGCATCCGGCGCATTGGTCCGACGAACTGATTCAGACCATCGCGGAATGCGACAAGGTCGCGAAGTATGTCGACATCCCGCTGCAGCATATTTCCGACCGCATGCTCACCGCGATGAAGCGTGTGACCTCCGGCGACTACATCCGCGACCTTCTCCGCCGTATGCGCGCCGGCATCCCGGGTCTTGGCATTCGTACGACGTTCATCGTAGGTTTCCCCGGCGAGACCGAAGAGGATTTCCAGGAGCTGTTGGAATTCATCGAGGAGTTTCGCTTCGAACGCGCCGGTGTGTTCAAGTATTCCAAGGAAGAAGACACCCGTGCCTACAAGATGGAAGGGCACATCCATCACAAAACGCGCCAAGGCCGCTGGTCGCGCGCGATGTCCGCACTGCAACGCATCGCCGGCGAAACCAACAAGGCACAGATCGGCAAATCGGTTCGCGTGCTCGTCGAACAACCCGGCATCGCCCGCACCGAATGGGACGCTCCGGAAATCGATGGCTCCGTGATGGTGGATGAGTCCATCCCCGTCGGCAACTTCGCCGAGATCACCATCGCCGACTGGCGTGGATATGATCTCGTGGCGGCGCGGTAGGGGCGATCACCGGTCGCCCCGAATGAATTTGGGGGAATGAATGAAACCGGGGCGACCAGTGATCGCCCCTACATTTTTCACTGGCGGACTCCCAAAACGCGTCGATTTTACCTCGGAAGAAATTCCCTCGCTGGTGGAAAGCCGCCCCGCCATGCCCGCCGAAAGGAGCGGTTCATTCAACGTCCAAGACCATGAGTGACAAGAATCCAAAGGCCAAACGGAAGATGGAGCAGCAGCACAAGATGCTAAAACAGCAAAAGGCTGAAGCCCTTCAACGCGAACAGCAGAAGATCCACGAGATCCACATGCTGAAGCATCCGCACGAACAGAATAGCTGATCAGCGCCGAGGAGGGACGACTTGCAGTCGACCCGGGTTGACCGAGGTTCAACCCTCCTCAGGAGGAGCAGCGCCGTCTTTGGAAGCACCCAGGGTTGCTTCCAACGCTTTTACGCGCTCGATCAACTTCGGCAAACGCCGGAGGTGCGCGTTCATTTTCATCTCGTCGCGGAAGGGCTGCGCGGGATAGCCAGCATAGACGGCACCAGCCGGGATATTGCCGGTCGCTCCCGTCCGTCCGGCAAGGGTCGCCTTGGAGCCGATTTGGATATGACCCGCCGTGCCGCTTTGGGCCGCGATCGTTACATAGTCGCCGATATGGCCGCTACCCGCGATCCCCGACAAGGCTATGATCAGGCAGTGTTCGCCAATAATCGCGTTGTGGCCGACCTGCACGAGGTTGTCGATCTTAGTGCCTTTGCCGATGACGGTCTTGCCAAAACGGGCGCGGTCGATGGTGGCATTGGCGCCGATTTCGACATCGTCACCGATTTCAACGGTGCCTACTTGATCGATTTTCACGTGCCGGCCTTCGGATAGTTCGTAGCCGTAGCCATCGGAGCCAATGACAGCCCCGGGCTGAAGGATGACCCGGTCGCCGAGGACGCAGCGCTCGCAAATCGTGACGTTGGCGCAAATGTGGCAGTCCTTGCCAATCACGACCTCTTCGGAAACCACGCTGTTGGGTCCGATATCGCAGCCATCGCCGATGATGGCGCCGGCCATGATCACCGCACCGGCCTGGACACGGACTTTTTCGGGATCGAGCTTGGCAGTGGGATCGATCGACGCGCGGGGATGGATGCCGGGAGTAAATTTCCTGGATGCCGCGGCGAAGTGGCGGACGACGTTAGCGAATGCGAGCGAAGGGTTTTCCACCGCGATCAGGGCGGCGGACTCCGGGCCATCCGACAGGCCGCGGGGCACGATCACGGCACCGGCGCGGGTCTGGAGGAATTGCGTGTAATACTTTTCGTTGCCGAGAAAGCTCACGTCAAAGGGGCCAGCGGCATCGAGCGCCGCCATTCCCGTGAGATGATGACCCGTGCCGTTGCGGACGATGTCGCCCGCAACCAAGCGCGCCAGTTCGGCAAGTGTGAGGGCGTAGGCCACCCTGGGAGAGATGGGTGAATCAACTCACTGGTCGCCTGGAGCAGGCGGCGTTTCCGGCTGAGGAATTTCCGGCTTCGGATCGTCAGGCGATGGCAGCGACTCGGCGGGAGCATCCTTGTTCAAATCCTTCAGCAGGCCGGCGGTGATGTCGGTCGCGTCCTTGGTGTAAAGCAGGAACGGCACTTGCGATGTGCTGAGGCCGGACTTGTCGAAAACGTAGTCGTAGTTGTCGCCCTTGGCTTTTTCCTCAACCAGTTTGCGGATCTCTTCCAAAATCCCCTTCATGCGCTGCACCATCTTCTCGTTGAGAGCCTGGTTGCGGCGTTGCAGGAATTCGCGGCGCTCGCGGTCGAGGGCGATGCCTTCCTGCTGCTGGCCTTGCCAATCCTTGAACAGCGTTTGCTTCTTGGAATCGTTGAGCGCGGGGTCTTCAAGCTGCTTGCGGAGCTTCTGCAGGTTTTCCTCAAGCTCGCGGATGCGGGCGAGGCGCTCGTTGTTCTCCTTCTGGATGCGGGCGCGCTCAACGTTGATCTGCTTCTGTGCGTCGTTGGTCCGGTAGTATTGCTTGAAAAGCTCCTGCATATCCACCGTGGCGATGTTCAGCTTGCTGTCTGAGGCGGCGCCGGCGGTGGCGATCGTGGCCACGAACGCGAGGGCGATAAAACGGCGGATTGGGGTCATCATGGTGAAATAAGTTGGTGTTCCGAATTACGGAGGGGCGGAAAGCATGAACAAAAATTAGAGGCCGTCAACGCCCATCCCAGCCCCGAGCGCCGCTTGGGACCGTCTGCGGACAGGGGATCAGGGCTGGTCTTCTTTCGCCATCCGGACCAGCTCCTTGCCGTCCTTGTCGAGGAAATGCAGCAGCCCGTTTTCGTCCATTTTGAAGGTCCTGGTGGCGGCCAAGGCCTGGAAAAAGGCCCGTTCCTGGTTCATCAGGGCGGGTGCTGCCATCCGTTTCGTGCTCATCAGCTCGCCAAACGACACTTTTGAGCCGTCCAGCGTACATGTGGCCGTGAACCGGTTCGCTCCGCCGCTGCCGGAAACCTTGGTGGCGTTCTCAAAATGGACGTAGGTGCGGGCGTCGTCGATGACCCCTCCCCCGTTGATGTCCTCGGCGCGCCACGATTTTCCAATCAAGGCGGCAGACGCGTTCGGCGCTTGCGGGGACTCGGACACGAGGAAGGACGGTACTTGAAAAAGCGCGGCGGCTAACAGGGCGGCAGAGATGAGGGATTTCATCGCGTTGGAGGTTTAACCGTCAAACATCCTCCGCGTTTCGATAAATGCGAATGCTTTTTCGCTTTCTCAAGCAGCGCCCTCATATTGAGAATGCTAACCGCGAATGGACGCCAATAGACGCGAATGTGAGGAGACTCAAGACAACAAGACGCAAGGAAGATCTTGCCCTATTCTCTCTCTGGTTTCTGGAATCTGGTTTCTGGTCTCTAATTCTTACCCATTCGTGTTCATTCGCGTCAATTCGCGGTTGAAAATCCAGAATGAGGTAGCCCTGGTTTTCTCAGTCACCGGCGATTTCTTTTCCCGGCTTCACTGCCTTGAAATTCTTCGGTTCCAAATCGCTGGTCAGGCCGAACACGCCTTCATGGATCACGCGCTTCAACACGACATCGATCAGGATCGTCGCATGGGGCTTGATGGCACGCTGCAGGAAATCGGCGGACGGCCGCGCCTCGCAGGGATGATAGCGCGCGAAACCCTGGTCGGGAAACGCCTCGATCAACAGGCCGAGTTCTTCGATGCCGGGCAGCGCGTCACGCACTTTCTTCCGCTTGCTACCAGAAGTGTAGTAGATCGCGGGGCAGCCCTGCATCACGTCATGGTTGAAAAAGTAAGTGAAGGTCCCCGGGTGCCGGTGGTTGCGCTGGGTGTCGAGCAGGAAGCCGGGTGGCAAACGGTTGGGATCGTGGTTCGGACCGGTGAAATTAATGCGAAGGTCCTCGGGCGTTTTCCCGTGATCGTCGGTGACGCGCAGGATCACCATCGAGCAGGCGTCGTGAAGGAAGATGCGGTCCTCTAACAGAAGGCGGTCTTCGATTTCCACGCGCTCGTTTTCGATCGTTTCGAGATTGCGCGCTTCAAACTCCTCGCGCAGCGCGAGGTAGCTTTCGTGATCGGCGACCTCCAGACATTTCCTGAGAAAGGGCAGCACCGGATATCGCTTCGCGTTGTCGCGGACTGCATTCATGATCCCCATTTTTTCGCCGCTGTGCGCGACTCCGGGAACGATGGCGAATGGCACCGGCTCCGATTCTAACAGGCCGTCGGCATCGAGCTCCAGCAGCGAAGGCGTCTTATTCGCGTACTGCGCCGCGGTCGGCTGGCGCTGGACCAAACGCATGGACGACGCGTTGAGATTGGTCGCCGCCACGCGCACCACGCCGTCCGATCCCATTTCGCCCGTGTACGAATTGAGCGTGTCGTAAAATTTGCGGTCGATCTGCTGGCCGCCGAGGCAAAAGGAGAACACCGGCGCGGGATCGGCCGATACATTTCGCGCGCGGATCCAAAGCTGGTTCAGGTCCCACGACTCGGGGCTGCCAAGCTCCAGCCAATCGAGCACGCCAACCCCCGGCTCGATGCCTTTCAGCAAACTCTTCGAGCGCGACAAAGGACCTTTGCCCATTTTCGCCAGCGCCGACCCGAACTGGGCGGCCGCGAGATGAATCACATGACTCATCGGACAGGCGCGTCCCGGGGCATGGTAATATTTTTCCCACCAGGTCCTCACGATCGGACCACCCGTCGAATGCGTGATGACCGCAAAGCGTTCGCCCTCCGCCAATTTCACCTCGCGCTGAATGGCCGCTTCGAGGGCGAAAGCGAGATCACTGACGCGGACCTGGTCGTTGAAGCTCACGTATTTCGCCAGGTGCAGGTGCTGGACATCGAGCCGCAAGTCCCTCGCCAGGCGCGCCGGCAATTCGCCATAGGTCGCCGTGCTGTCAACGCTCCAACCGTGGATGAAAAGAACGCGTGCGGGCATTTTAGAAGACTGTTAGATCAGCCGGGCCGGGCAAGGAAATTCATTGGGCCGGCCAGGGCCGCCTTATATTGAGCATGCTAACCGCGAATGGACGCCAATAGACGCGAATGGGACAAGACTCAAGATAACAAGACGCTAGACACAAGAGAAGAGGAATAGATCGTAGAGTAGATCGTGCAGAGGGAATGAAGATCCTTCTGGTCTCTGGAATCTGGTTTCTGGTCTCTAATTCTTACCCCATTCGTGTTCATTCGCGTCGCTTCGCGGTTGAAAATCCAGAATGAGGTACCCCTGTGGGGCCGGCGCTTCTGATTGCGAATGCCGAAGGACCGGGCTTGACGCGGCGCGGGACCGCTGTTGCTTAGGAGCCCGGCATGGCGTTTCCCCCAGGATTTCTTTTCGGCACGGCCAATGCCGATCATCAGGCGGAAGCGCACGATCCCGCGTGCGAGGACGTGTGGGATCTTTGGGAACGCTGCCAGGGCCTCACACCCCGCGGCCGGGCCACCGATTTCGCGAACCGCTACGCCGAAGACATCGCCGCCGCCGCCGGGATGGGATGCAAGTTGTTCCGCTTTTCCATTGCCTGGGCGCGTGTCGAAAAAGCGGACGGTGATTTCGACGCCGCCACTCTAACAGAATATCGCGCGGTCGCGGAATGCGTGCGCAGCCATGGCATGAAGGTGATGCTGACACTGCATCACTTCGTCTGGCCGGTGTGGCTGGAACGAGACCATGGCGGCATGACCGGCAAGCGCTTTCCCGATCTCTTCGCGCGCTATGCGGACCGCGTCGCCGATGCGCTGGGTGATCTCGTCGATTTCTGGATCACCTTCAACGAGCCGAGCCAACTCACCTTCGGTTACATCAAGCCGTGGTGGCAAAGCCGTTACTACATGCCGCCCGGATTGCCGCGTGGATCGGATGTCGATGCGGAGGCCGAAGCCGTCGGTAAATTGATACCGAATCTTTTCCGCGCGCATGCAAGGGCACGTGTGAAAATCCATGAGCGCCAGGCTTCGGCAATGGTCGGCGTCAATCCATTGGTCACCGGATTTCCCACCTGGGTGCAAAGTCTCATGGATATCGCCGCCTGTCATCGCGGGCTGTCTGAAGCACTTTTCAAATTTACAACCGGCGGCGCCTTGGTCGGTGAGAAAGGCGGGGTCGATCTCGTTATCGGCGCCATCACCGCGGGTGATGAAACACGTTTCGAATACAGCGATCCCTATCTGCGGACCGGCAAGGCGGTGATTGTCTCGACCGCTTACGATGGTGATGGCATCGAATCGCTGGCCGGCAAGCGGGTGGGTGTCATCGGCATCGGCAATCAACCCGCATCGTGGAAGCGCGATCTCCCCGCGAGCTGCCTGAAGAAAATCTTCGCCGACTATCAGGCCGCGCGCGTGGCATTGGCGGTGGGTTCGGTGGATGCCGTTTATGGGGACGCTCTGTTTTTATTGCCCGCGGAGGAGACCGACGCCTTGCGGTTTCTTGTCACCGGTTTGAGCGACGAAGCTTATGTTACCGTTGCGCCCCACGGACATTGCCAGTTGATGAAAAAGGCGAATCGTGCGATCGCGGCTTTTCAAAGCGAGGTCACTGAACTCGCGGCGACCCAACCTGTGTCCCCCGTCGAACGCGTGGTGAAAAAAGCGCCACGGCCCGTGTCGTTGCGCGAAGTGCTTGCCGGCGATGAAGGCGATTCCAACGGCCTCGCGGAAGGCCGCGACCTGAGGCGCATTCGCCGTCGTGGCAAGATCCGCATCGGCATCCGCACCGATGCACCAGGCGTTACTGAAGGGTCCAAGGAAGGCTTGGAGGTCCGGCTCGCGCGGCGCATCGCCTACGAACTTTTCCATGACGAGCGTTGCCTGGAAATCGTTCCCATCGAACCCCGCCGCCGCTTGCAGGTGCTCGAAGGCAAAGCGGGCTGGCTCAACTGGGCTTGGCGGTTTTGGGGCACGACCAGCCTCATCGCGAATGCAAACTGGTGGTATCTCGGCACCTCGGGGCGCTTGCCTGAGGAGCTTTGTCCGCAGGAAGCGATCGGCGCGCAGGACTTTGTGGGCCTCGACTATTACTGGGGCCTGCCGAGCTCGCGGCTCAACCGCTTCCGTCTGTTAGAGGAAGCTGCGCACGGGCGATTTCTCCAGGCGCCCGTGTGGCCGAAAGGACTCTATCACGCGCTGCGGCGCCTGCACCGCTGGTTCCCCAAACAGGATCTCTTCGTCGTGGAAAATGGAAGCGTCCCGGTCGCGAGCGGTGTGTCGCGCACCGATTACCTCCGCTCCCATATCGCCGAAGTTAAACGCGCGCTGGCCGAGGGCGTTCCTGTTAAAGGTTACAACTTCTGGTCCATCACCTCCAACCGCGAATGGGGTCATCCCTTCGACCCCAACACCGACTTCGGCCTCTACTTCGTCGATCTGGACAAAGATCCCGAGCTCAAGCGTGTCCCGACTGCCGAGGTGGCGGTGTATCGCGACATCATCCGTGAAGCGGAGTTGGAGAAGAGATAGGGGATAGGGGATAGGGGATAGGAGATAGGGGATAGGGGATAGGGGATAGGAGATGAGAGATGAGAGATGAAGAGCTCCCCTCTTCAATGTTCAGCGTTCGATGTTCTATGTTCAACTCTTCCATCCCCTATCCCCTATCTTTCGTCTCTCACTCGCCCGCCTCAGGCCCCGGCTCACCGCGCAACAAGGGAAAGGCAGTGATCCGCAATGTCTGGGCACCGAAGGGAACCAGCGTGACCTTCTCAACGGGCTCATTGCTCGACACCGGACTGATCGGCACCTCCGCGGCCAACAGGTCGTTGCGCGTCAATCCCCATTCCGGCACCCGCTTTGCGGCGACCGTGAGCTTGATCGGTGTGGTCTCGGGCAGCCATGGATTATCCGGCATCTTCACCGAGCGCGTGAGCTTGATGTCTGTTAGATCACGGCGGTCGATATCCAGCGCATAGTTCCACGGCGTGGCGGGATCGAGGATAAGCTCGTTGAAGCCCTCCTTCTGTTTGCCGATCGTGACCACCTTCTCCTTTATTTGCAGCGAGAACAACAAGGGCCCGCGCCAAAGGGTGACAGAGCCGTTCATGCCATCCTGCGTTTCAAGCAGCGCTGGAAAATTCGCGGTAATGGAATCTCCCGAGTTCCAGGTCCGCGAAATTGTTAGAAATTCGCCGGCCTTCACACCCTCAACCTCCGTGCCATTGACCTCCACCCGCGGCTTCACGCTCCAACCGGGGATGCGCAGCTTCAGCGGAAAAGCAACGGGCTTGCCCGTGATAAGGGAAAATTTCACGACATCCGAAAAAGGGTAATCCGTTTCCTCAAGCATGGTGACCGACGTGCCGGCCAGCTTCACCACCAATTCGCTCGGTCCGTAAACAGTCGCCGCGAGACCGCCGTCGCTGGTTTTCATCCACGCATTCTGCACAAACTTCGGCCAACCCATGTGGAGGTTGTAACAGCAGCAATGGAATCCCGAGTGCGGGCTCGGCAACAGGTCGTCGCCATGATCCTGCTTGAAGCCCGCATTGCCGGCATGCGCCACCGGCTGGTTGGGCAGCGTGTAAAACTGGTATTGCTTGAAGTCCTTGGTGATCGCTCCCGGCAGCAGGTTGTAGGCGATGCGCTCCAACTGGTCGCCAATGGCAGGGTCCGCCAAAACCTTCATCGCGATCTCGCTGCTGAGCATCTGCTCGACCATCGTGCATAGCTCGATGCCCTGCGTCGTCGACTTCCCGGACAAGACCTGCGTGCCACTCCACATGCCGATGCCCAAGCCATGATTACCTTGAAGCGTTGCCCAGGCTTCCTTGAATGTGGACAGCCCCTCGTCGCTGTTGCCGCGTTGATAGATTTCGAGCGGGTATTTCATCGCTTGCGAAACGTTCACACCGTGGTCCGCGAAGTAATCTCCGGGACCACCACGCAATGTCGCGAAGTAGGGAATCCACGCATTCGATTGCGATCGCAGCAAATCGGCCGTCTCTAACAGAAATGGCTGGCCCGTCCGGTTGTAGAGCCAATACAACGTGTCGATCTGATCGCAGGCGCGCGCCTTGCCCCATTCCGTCAACGGACGTTTCGGCAGGTTGGTCTGCATATAGTGCGCATAGTTAGTCAACACCTGGAGCGCCCTCACATCGCTGCTCGCCTCGTAATAATCTCGCAGCGCCCAGGTGATCACCATCCGCGGCCACCAGTCGTCGTTCGAGGTGGGTCCGATCTGTCCGTCCGGCCGTTGGTTCTTGAGCGTCCAGTCGATCCATTTCAGCACCTGCTTTTGCAAGTCGGGATCGTTCAGCACGAAGGCCAGCGTGGTCATGCCTTTGACATAATAGGCCCCCTTCTCCCAACCCTCGCCATCGCCACCCAGCCAGCCGCTGTCCGGACCCAGATCGGGGATGACCTCCTCCGCATGTCCCGACAAGCCATCCGCCTGCCTCCGCAACTGCTTCAACCACCAGCCCCGCGGCTGCACCACCCCCAGATTTATAGGAATGAACGGCGTCGCCCGCAACGGTGCCCGGTTCGGGTAAGTATCCGTTTCAGGCACCTCCGCCGCTCTCAAAAGCGGTATAACGGCAAGCACGCACGGAAAAAACCACCGCAACGTTTTCATGGGATTTCATGAATCTACTACGCGTCAGGGACTGTGCGAGGAGGAATTGATTGCGGGCGTGGAAAATTTTCTTCCTCGATTGAACTCCGCTCAGAAATCTAACGGAGTTCTTAACCACATCCCAAGGCGCAACGGTCGTCTGCTACCGCACAAGGCGCACGCCCTTTTTGGATTTCCCGCGCTTGGCTGTCACTTTCACCAGAAGAATCATTAGCCAGCTGAACCCGCCGAACAACAGCCCGCCGCCGGTAACCTCCAAGGGGGGGCGCCAGACTGTTTGAAAAGAGTCAATCTCAGCATGCCAGGAATCCGCCGGGTCACAGAGAATCGTCAGGCGTTCACCAACCTTGAACGAGCGCACTGAAATACCTGAGCGCTGCGTGCGAACATTGTTTGCAGAATCAGTAAAGGTGAAAACGGGATAGACCCATCTAGAACCGTTGGCGCGTTCCATTGCTATGACTTGGCCTGAAAACTTATCGGACCGACTTACAAATGACGCCGTGCGAAACAGCCAAATCAAACCACCCATCGCAATAGCGCCACCGATTATGATGAAGGTCATGCAAAACACGGGTACGAGGAATGCCGCCGCGGTTGGTTTCATGTAGATCTGCTGGAGCCTGGTTGATGCAGGACCAGTTTGCTAGTTTTCAGTGTTCAGTTTTCAGGAAGAGGAAGACTGCGGCTGGCGGAATACCAGGCCGCTTCATCGACGTAGGCGTCGATGCTCCTTAGGGTTCCTTCTTGCCATCAACTCTCAACCATCAACTTCTTCAGCAAGCTTGCCCGCGTGGACAATCCCGGCTAATTCCAGCACTGTCGAATGGAAACCAAGCCTTCCAACCTTGATGCTTTGCGGATTGACCGCGCGCCGCTGCCTGCCCGTGGCGGAGGCGCGGCTTGGTGGATCGTGCTGCTATTGTTGTTAGGGGCCGGTGGCGCGGCTTGGTGGTTCCTGCGGCCGCAGGCTCCGGTGGTGAAGACGGCGACAGCCCGCTTGGAGAGGTCTTCGGGAGGATCAGCGGGCAAGACCTTGTTGAATGCCTCGGGCTATGTAACGACGCGATTGGAAGCAACGGTTTCCTCGAAGATCACCGGCAAGGTCACGGAGATTCTCGTGGAAGAAGGGATGAAAGTGGACAAGGGCCAGATCGTCGCGCGGCTGGACGATTCCAACTACAAGGTCGGCCTGAGAACAGCGGAGGCACAGCTCGAATCGGCGAAGCGCAACCTCGAGGAGACAACGCCGATGTTGAAATTTGCGGAGCAGGAGCTGGGCCGTCTCGAAGGCATGGCCAGTTCACGCGCGATCAGCCGATCCGATTTGGAAAAAGCCCAGGCCGAAGTCGCGGGCCAGCGCGCGAAACTGGAACGTCAGAAAGCGGAGATCACCGTCGCGGAGCGGCAGGTCGAGGATTGGCAGCAACAACTCGACGACACGATCATCCGCGCGCCATTCGCCGGTGTGGTGACGACGAAAGATTCGCAACCGGGCGAAATGATTTCACCGATGTCAGCGGGCGGCGGTTTCACGCGAACCGGCATTTGCACGCTGGTGGACATGGCTTCGCTCGAGATCGAAATCGATGTCAGCGAAAGTTTCATCAACCGCGTGCACGCCGGCCAACCCGTTGAGGCGACGCTGGATGCTTATCCCGATTTGAAGATCCCATGCAAAGTGATCGCCATCATCCCGACCGCGGATCGGCAGAAGGCGACGGTGAAAGTACGGGTGGCTTTTGAAAAACTAGATCCACGGATCTTGCCGGAGATGGGAGTGAAAGTGGCCTTCCAGAGCGACGAAGCACCGGTGACCGCGTCGTCGCGCGAAGCGGTGCTGGTGCCCAAAGATGCAGTGGTCAAGGACGGCAGCCGCGACATCGCCTGGGTGGTGCGCGATGGAAAATCCGAACGCCGCGCGGTGACCGTCACACCGTCTGGTAGCGATGACGTCGCCGTGGCCGCGGGGCTATCCGCGGGGGAGACGGTGATTCTCAATCCGCCTTCCAGCCTTGCCGATGGGGCCGCCGTCAAAATAGAGTCCGCCCAATGAGCTCCGATTCCCTGGTCCACGCCCACAACGTCTCAAGAACGTTCAAGCGCGGCTCCGAAGAAATTCACGTGCTTTCGAACCTCGACCTTGCCGTCGCCAATGGTGAGTTCCTCGCGTTGATGGGGCCGTCGGGATCGGGAAAATCGACGCTGCTGAATCTCATCGGCGGACTCGACCGGCCGACCAGTGGTAGCGTCACCATCGGCGGCGACCAGGTGAACCGGCTTTCCGACCGCCAGCTTGCGGCATGGCGCTCGCGGCACATCGGCTTCGTGTTCCAATTTTACAATCTGCTGCCCGCGCTCAACGCCGAGCGCAATGTCGAGCTGCCCTTGCTGCTTACGCATTTGAGCAAGGCCCAGCGCCGCGAACATGTCGCCGCCGCACTCAACGCGGTGGGTCTCCATCATCGCGCGAAACATCATCCGAAGACGCTCTCCGGTGGCGAGCAGCAACGCGTCGGCATCGCGCGCGCGATCGTCACCGATCCCACCCTGCTCCTCTGCGACGAACCCACGGGTGACCTCGACCGCAAGGCCGGTGATGAAATTCTAACACTGCTGCAAGCGCTCAACCGCGACCACGGCAAAACCATCATCATGGTTACTCACGATCCGCACGCCTCGGCGCGCGCGGGACGCACGGTGTATCTCGACAAGGGCCAGCTTTCCACTCAGTCGGTGGCATGAAATTTTTCCCACTGATCTGGCGCAACCTGATGCGCGAAAAGCTGCGCACCACGCTCACGCTGTTGTGCATCTTCATCGCGTTTCTGCTCTATGGCGTGTTGTGCATCATCAAGGGAGCGATGACCGTCGATGTCACCCTCGCCGGATCAGAACGCCTGATGACGCGCCACAAGGTTTCGTTCATCCAGATGCTGCCCATCAGTTACCGCGACCGCATCGCCGCGATGGAGGGCGTCAATGCCGTTACGCACATGACATGGTTCGGCGGAATTTACAAAGATCCAAAAAACATGATCGGCACCTTCCCCGTCGATCCCGACCAGCATTTCAAGGTGTATCCCGAATACATCGTCGCGCCGGAGGTGATGGCGGCCTGGAAGCAGAAGCGCAATGGCGCGATCGTTGGCACCGACACGATGGAAAGATTTGCGAAGAGCGACGGTTGGAAAATCGGCAGCGTGATTCCATTCACCTCGCCGATCTGGGGGGCACCGAAAGGCGCGAACCAGTGGGAGTTTGAAATCGTCGGCGTTTATACCACCAAGGAACAAAAGGGCGATCGTTCGTCGTTCCTGTTCCGCTACGATTACTTCGATGAAGCCCGCGAGAAAGCGAAGGGTGAAATCGGCTGGATGGGTGTGCGCGTGACCGATCCCAAGCAAGCGCCTGCCATCGCCGCAAAGATCGACCAAGCCTTCGCGAATTCGCAATTTGAAACCAAGACCGAAACCGAAGCCGCCGCGATGCAAGGTTGGGCGGCGCAGATTGGCGATGTGGGAAAAATCCTGATGAGCGTACTCGGCGCGGTGTTTTTCACCATCCTGATCGTCGCGGGAAATACGATGAGCGTCGCCGTGCGCAAACGCATCCGCGAAATCGGAACACTCAAAGCGCTTGGATTCACCCATCAGCGGGTGTTAGGACTTGTGCTTGCGGAGTCGACGGCCATCGCGCTGCTCGGCGGACTTGCTGGCCTTGCCATTGCCAAACTCATCACGCTCGGCGGCAGCCCGATGCCCGAAATGCTCCCGAACTTCGTCTTCAGCGGGCGCGACCTCCTCATCGGCGCCGGCTGCGCCATTTTGTTAGGGATTCTTGCCGGCGCACTACCCGCCATGTCCGCCATGCGCCTGCAAGTAGCCGTCGCCCTCCGAAGAGGTTGAGAGTTGAACGTTGAGTGTTGAGAGTCGGAATCCACCTCTCTTCACCAATAACCATTAACCAATAACTATTAACTCTCTCTGACTCCCATGAATTGGTTATTACAAGTCCTTTCTGTGACCCTGTTCAACCTGCGCTCGCTGCCGCAGCGCGCGGGCTCGGCGATGGCCGCCGCAGTTGGCATTGCGGGTGTGGTGGCGGTTCTAACAGGTGTGCTGTCGATCCGCGAGGGATTCCGAGGCGTGATGAACAACGCCGGCGCCAAGGATGTTGCGATCGTGTTGCGCACGGGTTCCGACAATGAAATGAACAGCAGCCTGACGCGTGATGAAGTGAAGGTCGTCGCCGAAGCACCGGGCATCGCGCGCGTGGATTCCAAACCGTTGGCATCCGCGGAATTGTTTGTGCTGGTGGACCGGCCTAAGCGTAGCAGCGGCACCGATGCGAACGTGCCTCTTCGCGGTGTTGAGGCCTCGGCCCTCGACGTGCGCGGGAATGTGAAAATCACCAGCGGCCGGCGTTTTGAATCGGGACGCTCGGAAGTCATCGTCGGCGAAGGTGCGCGCGCGGCATTTTCCGGACTGGAACTGGGCAGCATTTTTGATCTCGGCCAAACGAAATGGGAAGTTGTCGGCACCTTCACTGCCGGCGGAGGAGTGGCGGAATCCGAAATCTGGACCGATGCCGCGGTGCTGCAGCCGGCTTACAAACGTGAGAACACTTTTCAATCCGTCCAAGCCAGGCTCGAGTCGGAAGATGCATTCACGGAATTCAAGGATGCCCTCACCAGTGATCCGCGGCTCAAAGTAAAGGTCGAGCGCCTCTCGGAATTCTTTGCCAGCCAATCCAAATATTTGTCCGACTTCATCACCACACTCGGTGTCACCATCGCCGCGCTGATGGCTGCGGGCGCCTTGTTCGGAGCCTTGAACACGATGTATGGCGCCATTTCCGCACGCACCCGCGAGATTGCCACCTTGCGGGCGCTGGGCTTCGGCTCGGGGCCGGTGATCCTGTCCGTGCTGACCGAGTCGCTGCTGCTCGCCCTCGCCGGAGGTGCGGTGGGCGCGGGCATCGCCTACGTGATGTTCAACGGCATGCGCACTTCGACGATGAATTGGCAAACCTTCAGCCAGGTATCCTTCGCCTTCGCCGTCACCCCCGCCCTGCTCATCCAAGCAGTCATCTGGTCGGCGGCAATCGGTTTGTTAGGCGGCCTGTTCCCCGCCATCCGCGCCGCGAGGTTGCCGATCGCGAGTGGATTGAGGGAGTCGTGAGAAAGTTGATGGTTGAGAGTTGATGGTTGATAGCGAAGAAAATTTACACCCCTCGTTCGGTGTTCAGGAAGAGAATGAGGCCGTAGCCTGCATTTTCTTTCTCTCACCTCTCAACCTTCGATTCAGGTGCCAACGAAATCTAGGATTCTTTGGGATAGGCGTTCTCGCCATGTTCCGACCGGTCCATCCCCTCGTTTTCCTGCTCCTCGGAAACACGCAGACCGATTGTGCCTCTCACCACGAATGCGATCAGGAGAGTGGCAATGGCCGACCACAAAACAGTAGCCGCCACGCCCGTGGCCTGCAGCCCGAGTTGCTCCAGCAAAGGTTTCACCTGTCCTAGTCCGCCGAGGGATTTCTGCCCGAAAACCGCCAGGAGCAGGGATCCCACAATTCCGCCGACGCCATGCACGGCGAAAACATCGAGGGAGTCATCGATGTGCCATTTTTCGCGAATCAGGTTGACCGCAAAATAGCAGATTACGGCGGAGATGGCACCGATGAGGATTGCCCCTGCCGGCCCCACATCGCCCGAGGCCGGAGTGATGGTCGCCAATCCCGCCACCAGACCTGTGACCATGCCTATCAGGCCGACTCTGCCATTTCGAATCCGCTCGAGCATGCACCAGACCAAGGCCGCCGCGCAGGCCGACAGATGGGTCACCAGCAGGGTCATGCCAGCCGAGCCACCGGCAGAAAGTTGGCTTCCCGCATTGAATCCGAACCACCCGACCCAGAGCATCGCAGCGCCCACAAAGACCATCCCGGGATTGTGAGGGGGATGAGGATGTTCGGGAAATCCCCGCCGCTTTCCCAAAACGATCGCGAGGACCAACGCAGAAACCCCAGCAGTGGCATGGACGACGATTCCACCTGCAAGATCCTTGACGCCAGACTGTTGAAGCCAACCACCCCCCCAGACCCAATGGGCGACGGGGGCATACACCAATGCCAGCCACAGGGCTGAAAAAAGCATGATGGCTCCAAACTTCATCCTCTCCACCACAGCACCGACATACAGCGCCGGCGTGATGATCGCGAAGGCCATTTGAAACATGATGAACAGTGTTTCAGGAAGTGCGGTCCCGGGCATCACTGAGGAAACGGTCACCCCATTTAAGAAGGCCGCGTCGAAATTTCCGATCCATTTCCCGTCCCCCCTGAACGCCAGACTGTAAAGGCCAGCCACCCAAAGGAGCGAAGCCATGCAGGCAATTCCCGTGCATTGAACCATCACTGACAGCAGGTTCCTCCCCCTCACCAGCCCGCCGTAAAACAGCGCCAGGCCGGGCATCGTCATGAACAACACGAGGGCGGTGGAAGTAAGAATCCAGGCGGTATGGCCGGAGTCGATCCCAGGCGCGGCGCTCTGCGCATGTGCAGTCACCGTCCCGGCTATGAATAGCGTTAGCGAGTAGCGAAACGATCGGAACATGGCGGGTTGGTTCGTGGGATGCGTCAGCGCACTGTATGAACACAATTCATGCGGGCAGGATTCCAAATGAGCAGCAGTCATCCCGCAAACTAAAAAACTAAAAATGCGAGGAACCTCCCACTTAGAGCATATTAAAAAATATCGTAGTCGTTTTTTGATAGCCTCCAGAGGCCCAAAGGGTCGTTCATGCCTCAGCCCAGGGCATCGCCCTGGGAAAATGCGCAACAATATTCGAGCCCTGAATTGGGCGCGATAATCCGTTCAGGCCTTCACGCGTTATGACGCCCATGCAGGGCTGAATGAATCTGATGGTGAAAACCCAGGGCGATGCCCTGGGCTGAGGTATGGTTGACCCGTTGGGCCGGAGATTAAGACCTCACGTCATCGGGTGCATCCAGAGCGGCTATACTATTTTTAAACTGCTCTAATGGTATTCAAATTGGCATGAGTGATTACCATCACACTTGGTAAAGCCGGCCGTCTTGTCGTGCCCAAGGCGATCCGCGACAGCCTCGGGCTGCACGAGGGCAGCCGCCTGAAACTGGAAGTCCAAGGGGGGAAACTCCAGGCCGCTCCAGAGCCGGATCTGGTGAGCATCGAGATGACCGGTGGGTTTCCAGTGATTCAAGGTGGCCCGCCATTGAAGCGTGGCAACATTGCCCAAGCCATCAAGGCGGATCGCGATGCCCGTGACCAACGGATCGTCCCGCACCCGCTGTCCAAATGAAATCCGCCCTCGATTCCTCGGTCATCGTGTCCGCACTCTGCGCGGGCGATCCCGACCATCATTCCTGCCGCAGCAGCTTTATCAAATCGAGACCGGCCTCCGGCGCTCCCGCGCCACTGCCGGAGAACGTGCCAGCGTCCGCCAGGAACGCGCCGCCCCGCAACTCCAACTCCTCAAGAGCCAGCTTGTCACCATCCGCCGACGTCCCGAAGTTCTGCCCCGGAGTCCTTTGGGAGCAGCCATCGATTACACCCTCGGCCTGTGGGAAAAGCTCACCATCTATCAGAACAACGGCGGTTTGGAAATCGACAACAACTGGATCGAGAACGGGATCAGGCCGACCGCCATTGGTAAAAAGAACTGGCTCTTCACCGGCGGCGAAACCACCGGCCAGCGCGCGGCCATCATCTATACCCTTGTGGAATGCGCCAGTCGTTGCGGCCACCCCGTGGAAGCGTATCTGGCCGATGTGCTCGAACGACTCCCGGCCATGACGAACCAGGACGACCTCGGCGCGCTGTTGCCAGCCCGCTGGAAGCCAGCGGCTACAACCTTCCATGCCGAACCGGCCTGCGCCGTTTGAACCGGCAGCAATCATAGAAAACATACATACCTGTGTATGCTACCTATGCTGCGGCCGCCAGCAGCCCACGCTGCCCATCCGTTGACCGCTTACTTTTTATCAAAAGATCGCGTGCCAAAGCAAAGGGACAGGCCTTTAGCGCGCGCCTTCAAGCCCGGCACGATTTCCAAAAGGGCATACCACTCCAAAGGCCCGGAAATCCGCCGGAGGTGAAATCTCTCGTCTGATCGAGGTCTTGCGGTCGGGGGATTGCCGACGACGCGGCGGGATCGATCCCGATGTCTTGCTCGAGACAGAAGGCCCGTCCCTTTGTCATCCTCGTGAAGAAAGTTGATGGTAGGGAGTTGATGGTTGATAGCGAAGAGGCGGAGGCATTGTAGCGTCGGTCTATGACCGTCGCTGGTTTACCCTGAGGTGCTGAAGCAAATGTTCTTATAGTTCAGGTAATCGTCCAAAGCGGCTGATCAGCTTGCGGTCACAATTTTTTGCGGTCATGGTTCTTCCATGTAGATAGCGCGTATTATCGATGACCAACAAGTCACTTTTCTGCCACTTGTGTTTGTATGCCAGATCATCATGAATATCTATCAACTGATTTATATCTTCATCAGATATTTCTTCACCATTTCCAAAATAGACCCGGTTTGAAGACTTGGAATAGGCGCTGATATTTTCATATCTTCTGCTGGTGATTTTTGGCAAATGTGCAAGTATGGCATTCGCAAATACCGGAACCCCTAATCTATCCTTGTGTATAGCCTGTGTTGTATAACATACATGCAGATCTTTATTATCTTTCAACTGATATTTGATACCTGCGGTTTTATCCAAAAATGCTTTAAGCTCAGAAATATTATTAACCGAAAACTCATCCTGCCATCGCTCTTCTTCCCAATACATTTCATAGGTAACGCCAAAATCCTCGAATTTTTGGCGGATATTTTCCGGTAACGCCGCTAAAAACTGAATACCATCAACCAAAGTGGTTTCACCTCCTGCTTCGGAAGGCGGAACAGTGCACATAAAAAAGCAAATTTCCGGAGATGATTCGCTTGGCCGGTAGGAACCTTCCGTATGCCCAAGCAAAGCAAAATTCTGCTCGTGAACACTGGTGGTATAACTATCGTCTTTTGAAACTGCGCGCGCTTTTCTCGTAGCAACTATATGAAAATCATCGCATAGAATATGGGTAAAGCTCTGGAGCATCTTAAGATCAAAATCAAACCCACGAACCAGAACAGCCCCCCCATCATCCAAAGATTTTCTCAAAAGATCCTTGTCAATTTTCAGCGGGTTAATATCTGCATCGGCTACTATTTGTGGTATAGGGATAGATTCAAGATGTGCCGGCTGCGCTTTCATAAGCGCGCACTATCAATTATCGGCATATTTTGTAAACCGCGGAATGGTTTAATGCTGGGAATTTGCTTTTGAGGTGAGGGCCGTCGAACGAGCCGGTGGCCGGACCGGAGGGCGGAGAAAAGCGCAGGCCTGTTGTCCTGAGAACTGGCTGGATTGAATGCAATGTCCCGTTTTGTTGAAATGCGAAACCTGACCCTCTTTTAATTCCGATGAGCGCCGAAGGTGCCCTTTCTGTATTGCCGATCTGCCGCCGAAGGGTGATGCCTCTGCTCAGCCCCGGGCGTTGAGCTCGCAAGGAATACACGAAAAAGCGAATTTTGTGATTGGCCTATTCGCCTTTTCGTGTATTCTATTCACGGTGATCAAGAGCTTCGCCGACACCATCACCGAAACAATTTTTCTCGGAGGGGAATTGAGCCGCAAGGAAGCCGGAAAACTCGGCGGACTCAACACCCTCAAGGCATTCGAACGCCTCGCCATGCTCAACGAGGCGGATGAAAAAACCCTCCTTCTTGCCCCTTTCCTCCACTACCACAAACTCAAGGGCAGCTCCAAATACTCCATCGATGCGGACTCCAGAAAATCTCCGTGGCGTATCACCTTCCAGTGGGAGAATGCGGAAATGAGGGATGTCCAGCTCGTCAGGATCGAAGACACCCACTGAAACCAACCGGAATGAAAACGAAACCAACTGTCATCCTTCGGAACCCTCTCAAGGTTCCAAATCCCCGCTCCAATCCCGCCGCCGCCATCCTCCGGGACACACTGGAACATCACGGCGTCACCCAAATCGAGGCCGCCAAGGCCATGGGAATCAGCGCCACCCAGCTCAGCGATGTCATTCGCCAGCGCAAGGGAGTCAGCGCGGCCATCGCCCTGCGCTTCCAGTTCTGCTTCGGCATCCCGGCGGACTTCATCATCCGCCTCCAAGCCCAGTACGATTTCCAAAAGGCATTCCACTCCAAAGGCCAGGAAATCCGCCGGGAGGTGAAATCCCTCGCCTGATCTGAGGCCATTGGCATGCGAGCTTCAAAAATTCACCGTCATCTCTTGGGCCGATGTGCCAAATCTCATCCCATGGACATTGCCGCTCCATCCGAGGAATTGACGATCGGAAAGCTCGTCGCCACGCTTTGGGCAGCAAATGGCTGACATTCTCCGTTCGCGCCCCGGAGGTTCCCAAACCGGTGAAAAGAACTGGCTCAAAACCGTAGGCACTTGGCGGGACGATGCCTTTTCCCGCGAAGCAAACCACCTTGGTGAAGCATGGCGGCAGAGCGTGAAGGATTCTATTTGAGAATCGCCTGCATCGCCTTGGCCCCCGCCGCCACGCTCCTAACCCGCAACCTTGTGGACTTCGCTCAAATCCCCGGCTTGCGATTTGGGAGCTGGTTCGATTAAACCTAAAGTCCCGTTGAGTTGAAATGCAAAATCTTACTCCCTGGTGCGCGACCAAACAGCTTATGAATTTGGACGATCATCCAGAATCCCTGCAGACGAGTCCTCGTATGGGCGGGGGCGAAGACTCGTTAGGTAAGCGACGTTTCCAGCGAGTGCCGGGTGCAGGACGGCCCAAAGGACCTCGCCGCAAAAAATTGAAGAGTGAAAGCAGCCGAGGAACGCGTTTGCGAAAAGTACAGCGTCGAAACATCCTCATATGGTCGGTTTTGTTATGTGGAATCGCGATTCCGCTAGAAGGAGTGCTCGTGTATCTCAAGGGAAATGAAGGGCTCGGCGGTCGATTGGTTCTGTTGACCCCCGATTCTACGGGGAAGTGGCGGATCGATTTCGATGCCTTTGCCCGCAGGGTGACACCGTCTTGGA
>JANMJQ010000074.1:0-19428 GCA_031371445.1 Akkermansiaceae bacterium | reverse complement strand
GCAATCCAAAGAAGCAAATTCGGAAGAAGCCCACGAACGAATCGCAGCGACGGAGGGAGTTTCAAGATCCATCCCTCGCGATATGTCAAACGATCGTTTAGTACAAGCGCGAAGTGGTACGACTTATGGGTAACGGGCAGGGCAAAGCAACGCGGCGACACCGCTTTGGATCGGCGCGGCGCGATGAATGGCAGGCAACCGTTGGTAAAATTAAAATCAATTACGTGGGACCGCAAATATCCAAAGCGGAGTGGCGCTTACGCTTCCCTCCGCACTCCAAGGTTTACTGCTTCGTCCGCCGCGGTCGCAGTCCCATGATGATCCTCATCAAGAACAACGGCGTCGCCGCGATGAAGCGTGCCGCAAGCGCCGTCTTGAGCGCCGGATAGACGCGCGCGCAGTCGCAACCCAATGCTGTTAGAGTCTCCGCCACCACTTGTTCCTTTGGCACGTAAAAAGATGTCGATGCTGGCATTCCCGGTGAATCGGGACCGCGCCGCGAAACTTGCCCAAACTCGGTCTTCACCGGCCCGGGACACAGCGCCAGCACTTTCACGCCATGTGGTTTCATCTCGATGCGCAGGGCTTCTGTAAAACTGGTGACGTAAGCCTTGGTAGCGGCATAGACCGCAAAGTCGGGCATCGGCACGAGGCTCGCGAGGGAGCTCACGTTGATGATCGCGCCCTTGCGTGCGATAAGATCCGGAAGCATCGCCTTCGCCAAATGAGTCAGAGCGGTGATGTTGACCTGCAACATCGCATTCAACTTGTCCCACTCGGCGGTGGCGAACTCACCGTAGTCGCCCAAGCCCGCGTTGTTGATCAATAGGTCGGGACCATGCCCTTCCGCCTTCAAGGAACTGATCAACGCTTCACGCGCAGAGCCATCGCGAAGATCGCACGCAAACGTCCGCACCTCGCATGACGGGAAGCCCGCGCGAATTTCAGCCGCCAATGAATCCATCAACTCGCCGCGCCGCGCGACCAGCACGAGGCGGGCACTGCGCGGAGCGAGTTGCCGGGCGAATTCCGCACCAAGACCGGCGGATGCGCCCGTGATGACGACACACGCGAATGAACCCCGGGCTTGCATCGAATCCGCGTCGCGGAAATCAAGCCGGTTCGCCGTTCGGCCCTTGGCCAACCTGCACGATCCGCAGCGGCAGACGGACGAGGATTTCGTCGTCGCAACCGATATCGATCGAATAAATTCCCGCTACGGAAAACCGCAGGCCTTGCAGGTTCATCACGATGTTGCGGGTGACAAAGGGCACATTTTTCGGAAGCTGCACATCGAACTCAGGCTCGATCGGCATGTTGTTGGGATCCAGCGATTCGCCATCTTCGTTGATGATGTTGATCGACAGTTTGTGGCGGCCGGTGTCCTCGGGAGTGAAGCAAAAGCGCATTGCGAGCGCGCAGGAAGGATGCACCACCGGCACCGCGCGGGCCGCAAGGGTATCGAAAGTTCCGGAAATGACGAGTTTGCCATTATAGTCGGCGGCGAAGTCGCAAAGGGTGGCGATTTGAATGTCCATGATGAGTGATTATTTCTGGATTTATGCCCGCGATTTCCAAAAGACCCGCGGAAGAGGGCCTTGTCTGAAGGGATCGGGCCTCAGCGTAAAGCGTAAAGAAGCCTCCTGCCGCGGCCCGGTTCGAATCAGGATTTTCGACTCATCGCAACAACCCTGATTTCGACTAGCCAAAAGCCCTACTTCATTCGGGTAGGTCGGCATCCACAATGTGAATATTCCCAAGTTATTCACAGCCCCGATTTCCCGAAAACGGCCACTGTTAGGGAAATTTGCACGCCCAATGAACGCACCAATTTCGCATTGTGAATAAGTTGGCAATAAGGGCGAGCAAGCGTCGGATAAGTTTTTAAGCGACTGTCAATCAAAGCTTTACCTGCCTAACGGAAAATCAGCCAATACAATCGTTGGGAATAACGATCCAATTCCAGCGGAGGTGTAAATTGAGTCGGTGAGCTTTCGTTGCATCTTGCAAGGACCGCAATCAAACCCAACGGCTGCTTTATCAACAGGGGCTGGTAGTAGCGTTGATTGCTTTTGACGCGGACGGACGGCTGCCCTAAACGCTTCCCAGAATTCCACCGCCACTCCATGTCTGCGCAGCCTGTCATCATTTACACCAAAACCGACGAAGCCCCCGCCCTCGCGACCTATTCGTTCCTACCGATTGTCCAAGCTTTTGCGAAACAATGCGGCATCAGCATCGAAACCCGGGACATCTCACTGGCGGGGCGCATCATCGCCAATTTTCCCGACTTTCTCCGCGCCGATCAGAAAATTGGCGACGCTTTGGCCGAACTCGGCGCGATGACCCTCACGCCTGAGGCGAACATCATCAAGCTGCCGAACATTTCCGCATCGGTGCCCCAACTCAAGGCTGCGGTCGCCGAGTTGCAGGCCAAGGGCTATGCCCTTCCGGCCTATCCCGAAAATCCCGCCACCGAAGCGGAGAAGGAAATCAAGGCCCGCTACGCCAAGGTCATGGGCAGCGCGGTCAATCCGGTCCTTCGTGAAGGGAATTCCGATCGCCGCGCTCCGAAAGCCGTCAAAGACTACGCCAAGGCTCATCCGCATTCGATGGGTGCCTGGTCCTCCGATTCGAAGACCACCGTTGGCTCGATGGATGGCAAGGGCGACTTTTTCTCCAACGAGAAGTCCGTGACGGTGCCATCCGCGACCGATGTCAAAATCGAATTCATCGGCAAGGATGGTACGACCAAGGTTTTCAAAGAGTCCACTCCGCTGAAAGCCGGCGAGATCCTCGACGCCACTTTCATGAGCAAGGCCGCGCTTGTCGATTTCCTGGCGAGCCAAATCGCGCGCGCGAAAAAGGAAGGACTCCTGCTCTCGCTTCACATGAAAGCAACGATGATGAAGGTCTCCGATCCCATCATCTTCGGTTATGCCGTCGAAGTTTTTTTCAAAGATCTCATTGCGAAACACAGCGCGACTCTCAAGGAACTCGCTGTCGATTTCCGCAACGGCTTCGGTGACCTTGTCGCAAAGATCGACAAGCTTCCGGCCGACAAGAAGGCCGCGATCGAAGCAGACATCCAGGCCGCCTATCAGAACGGCCCGGCGCTATCGATGGTGAACTCAGACAAAGGCATCACCAATCTGCATGTGCCGTCCGATGTCATCGTCGATGCATCCATGCCTGCCATGATCCGCGCGGGTGGCAAGGTTTGGGACGCCCAGGGCAAGACCGGCGACACGCTCGCGGTCATTCCCGACAGTTCCTATGCTGGCATTTATCAAGCGACCATCGACTTCTGCAGAAAGCACGGTGCGCTCGATCCCAAGACCATGGGTTCAGTGCCCAACGTCGGTCTCATGGCGCAAGCCGCCGAGGAATACGGCTCGCATAACAAGACCTTTGAAATTCCCGCCGCGGGAACTGTTAGAATTGTCGAAAGGGGCACAGGCGTCTCGCCTGTGATCTTGCTCTCCCACGACGTCCAGCAAGGCGACATCTGGCGCGCTTGCCAAACGAAGGATGCTCCGGTGCAGGATTGGGTGAAACTCGCGGTGAAACGCGCACGCGCATCCGGCGATCCCGCGGTGTTCTGGTTGGACAAGAACCGGGCCCACGACTCGCAGATCATCGCCAAGGTCGAAACCTATCTCAAAGACCACGACACCAGCGGCCTCGACATCCGCATCCTGCCGCCGGCCGCAGCTTGCACCTTTTCGCTCGAGCGTATCGTCAAAGGACTCGACACCATTTCCGTCACCGGCAACGTCCTTCGCGATTATAACACCGATCTTTTTCCCATCCTGGAAGTCGGCACCTCCGCGAAAATGCTTTCCATCGTCCCCCTCATGAATGGCGGCGGACTCTTCGAAACGGGAGCAGGCGGCTCTGCACCCAAGCATGTCGAACAATTCATTCAGGAAAATTATCTCCGCTGGGATTCGCTCGGTGAGTTCTTCGCCCTCGCTCCTTCCTTCGAACAACTCAGCGAAGTGTTCGACCTGCCCAAAGCCAAAGTCCTTGCCGACACCTTGGATGCGGCGACTGGCAAATTCCTTGAGCAGGATCGCTCGCCAGGCCGCAAGCTTGGCACTATCGACAACCGTGGCTCCCATTTCTACCTCGCCCTCTACTGGGCCGAAGCACTCGCCGTACAGACCTGTGACGCGCAACTGAAAGCTATCTTCACGCCACTTGCCAAAGTCCTGGCCAGCAACGAGCAAAAAATCGTCGCCGAACTCCTGGCCGTCCAAGGCAAAGCCGTAGACATTGGCGGTTACTACCTTCCGGATGATGCGAAGGCCAACAAGGCCCTCCGTCCCAGCGAGACCTTCAACAGCATCCTCGCCGGAATTTTGACTTCGTAGATCCCGCGAAGGGCAGTGGGATTTATTTCGGGAATCGTCCGAGGATATTCCGCTTCCATTGATAGTCTCATTTGATACTATCATTTCATCAAACCGCCTTTCGAAATCACCCCGAGGGCAGCCGTTCTGCTTTCAAACATCGAACGGCTTGTTGGTCGTCACGAGGGGGCGCAGGCCGCGCCACCGAGCCCGATGCTGCGCCGGTCCCAGCGCGTCAAAACCATTCACGCCAGCTTGGCCATCGAAGGCAATACCCTCACTGAAGATCAAGTCACCGCCGTTCTCGAAGGGAAAACCGTCATTGCCCCAAAGCGGGATATGCTTGAAGTCCGCAACGCCATCGCCTGCTACGACAAGCTTCCCGATTGGAATGCCTCATCATCAAAACATCTTCTAGCCGCCCACAAAGTCATGATGGCCGGCCTTGTTGATCGTCCCGGCACGTGGCGGACGCGGAGTGTCGGAATCGCCAAAGGCAATGTTGTATCCCACATCGCCCCGCCCTTCGATCGCGTTCCGGGTCTGATGAACTCGGTTCTTGAGTGGGTCAAAAAAGACAAGACCGTTCCCGCACCCATCCGAGCTGCGGTGTGTCATTACGAACTCGAATTCATTCACCCTTTCGAAGATGGCAATGGCCGCATGGGAAGGCTTTGGCACAGCCTCATCCTCCGCCAACACCACCCGCTCTTTGCCCAGGTTCCCATCGAGTCCAGCATCCGCAACCATCAGACCGACTATTACGCCGTTCTCGGCCGTTGCGACAACGCCGGCAATTCAACCGAGTTCATCGAATTTGCATTAACCATCACCTTGGAAGCACTCACCGCCACCACGGCACTTCCTGTTTCAAAAATGTCGGCACCCGCCCGGATTGCAACGGCACGCCAACACTTCGGCAACCGAACTTTCACCCGCAAAGATTACCGAACGCTTTTCCCGGGGCTATCCGCGGCCACTGCCAGCAGGGATTTGCAACAGGCCGTCATGACCCATCAATTCATCCGGCAAGGGGAAAAGGCCACGGCACGCTACCACTGCCCGGCACCACGCTCCAAGTGATAAGCGCAAACGGCACTTGCCAACGCATTTCCCCCAAGGTAAGATATTCCTACCATGACCACCGTGTTATCCCAGAAAGGTCAAATCGTGCTTCCGGGACCGATTCGCCAGCAGTTGCATCTCGAACCGGGAGACGATTTTGAAATCACCATTGAGGACGAGGATACCATCACTCTCCGGCGAATCAGCCAGCCAGCCAACAAGGGGCTGATTGATCTGCTTCTCGCCTGTCCGGGCTCATTTGAAATTCCCCTTCGCGAAAAGGACGACACCAAACCCCTCCGTTTTTGAGCTACCTCATCGACACCAACGTTTTCAGTGAACAGGCAAAAAAGAACCCTGATTCCAAAGTCGTTGAATGGCTCCGTCTGCATGAAAGCGAACTTTACGTGAGCACTGTCACCATTGGTGAGATCCGCCGGGGGATTGAACGTTTGCCAACCGGAAAGAACAAAGTCCGTCTCCGCAATTGGCTTCAATCTTTGTGCGACTGCATGCAGGGCCGTATCCTGTCTTTTAATACCAGCACCGCTCACGTCTGGGGGCAGCTAAAGGCGAAATGGGAAAGGGACGGGATCAATGTCCCTTCCCTCGACAGCCAAATTGCCGCGACTGCTAGCCGCCACGCTTTGACAATCGTCACTCGGAACACATCTGACTTCCAAAACACCGGGGTTAAGACTTTGAATCCATTCGTCTAACAGCGCTCTCCCGCCATCGCTATCGAGATCAAGCGCCAGCGCGCGGTTATTTGAATCGTTCGAAATCTTCCTTGAGGCGCTTGGTGCGCTCTTTCGTCAACAGGTCGAGGCTACCCAATTGCTCAAGGCCCTCCATCGTGCCACCGGCGAGTTGATGGCAATCGAAGCTCGCCTGGGCGTCGCGATAAACGATCCAGGCGCGCTGCGTTTCCTTGAGACGCTTCACGCCTTCCTCGTCGAGGACCTTGATGAGTTGCTGATAGGCGACGTTCATGGCCTTGTCGGATTTTTCCAACCGCGTAGCCGCCTGTTCCTTCATTTCGACGGTCGATTGCGCGAATGCGGTAACGGGACCAAGGATCACAAAAAAGACGAAGAGTGATTTCAGATTCATGATGCGGACAGATTGGATTCCACATCGCGGTTGAACACAAAAAAAGCCGCCCCGGTTGCCCGGGACGGCTTTAAAGAGAGCGCGGTCATAGACCGACGCTACAGATTACTTTTTCTTGGCAGCGCGCTTTTCCTCGATCGCAGCTTGCGCGGCGGCGAGACGGGCGACCGGCACGCGGTAAGGCGAGCACGACACGTAGTTGAGGCCAAGCTTGTGGCAGAACACCACGGACGATGGATCGCCACCGTGTTCGCCGCAGATGCCGAGCTTGATGTTCGGACGGGTCTTGCGGCCCTTGACGACGGCGGTTTCCATGAGCTGGCCAACACCGGTGGTGTCGAGCGTCGCGAAGGGGTTCTTGGCGAACACGTCGTTTTCCACATAGGGCAGCAGGAAGGCACCCATGTCGTCACGGCTGATGCCGAGCGCGGTCTGGGTGAGGTCGTTGGTGCCGAAGCTGAAGAACTCCGCGCCTTCCGCGATTTCGTCGGCGGTGAGCGCTCCACGCGGGACTTCGATCATGGTGCCGACCTGATATTCGAAGGACACCTTTTTTTCAGCCATGACTTGCTTGGCAACCTTGTGGACGATCGCTGCCTGGAGATCGAACTCACGCTTGAAACCGACAAGCGGGATCATGACCTCGGGCTTCACCTTGATCTTCTTCTTCACCACGTCAGCCGCGGCTTCGAAAATCGCGCGGGCCTGCATCTCGGTGATTTCCGGATAGGCAACACCCAGGCGGCAACCCCGGTGACCAAGCATTGGGTTGAACTCATGAAGCTCAGCCACCCGTTGGATGATCGTTTCCACTCTCACGTCCAACTTGCGGGCAAGGTCCATTTGTTGCTCCTTGCTGTGCGGAAGGAACTCATGAAGCGGCGGGTCGAGCAGACGGATCGTCGCAGGGAAACCCTTGAGCGTCGTGAAGATGCCGGTGAAATCGGCGCGCTGGTATGGCAGCAATTTCGCAAGCGCCTTCTGACGATCTTCGAGGTTCGTCGCGAGGATCATCTCGCGCATCGCGTCGATGCGGTCGCCTTCGAAGAACATGTGCTCGGTGCGGGTCAGACCGATACCGGTGGCACCAAATGCCATCGCGATGCGGGTTTGTTCCGGCGTGTCGGCATTGGTGCGGACAGCCATGCGGGTGGCTTGCTCACACCATTTCATGAGCTGGATGAAGCCCTTGAACTTCTCGGTCTTCTGCGCGGCCTTGTCGCCGCTGACGATACCGGAAATGATTTCCGAGGGAGCCGTTTTCAGCTCGCCGCCATAGACAGTGCCGCTGGTGCCATCGATGCTCATGTATTCGCCTTCCTTGAAGGTCTGGCCCGAGGCGGTGACGGTTTTCTTGTCGTAATCGATATCGACTCCGGCAGCTCCGCAAACGCAGACCTTGCCCATCTGGCGGGCAACGAGAGCGGCGTGTGAGGAAACTCCACCCTTGGAGGTGAGGATGCCTTCCGCGGCGATCATGCCACGGAGATCTTCCGGGCTGGTTTCGGTGCGGACGAGGAGAACCTTTTCACCACGGGCTTCGGCAAGAACGGCGCGGTCGGCATTGAGATAGACCTTGCCGGATGCGGCACCCGGGCCGGCGGGAAGACCGGTGGCGATGACCTGCGCCTTCTTGGCTTCGGCGATGTCGAAGATCGGAGCAAGGAGTTGGTCAAGCTGATCGGCGGGGTTGCGCAACACGGCGGTTTCCCAGTCGATGAGTTTTTCCTTCACCATGTCCATCGAGAACTTGAGGCCGGCCGCAGCGGTGCGCTTGCCGTTGCGGGTTTGCAACATGAACAGCTTGCCTTCCTGCACGGTAAACTCGACGTCCTGCACATCCTTGAAATGCGTTTCAAGAATCTTGCGGACCTTCATCAGTTCCGCGAACGGCTTCGGCATGGCGGCCTTGAGCTTGCTGACAGGCTCGGGAGTGCGGACACCAGCGACGACGTCCTCGCCTTGTGCGTTCATCAGGAACTCACCGTAGAATTCGTTGACGCCGTTCGCAGGGTTGCGGGTGAAAGCGACACCGGAACCGGAAGTTTCACCCGTGTTGCCATAGACCATCGCCTGCACGTTGACGGCAGTGCCCCATGCGGCGGGGATGTTATACTTGCGGCGATAAACGATCGCGCGGTCGTTCATCCACGAACCGAACACGGCACCGGCGGCACCGCGGAGTTGGTCCCATGGATCGCTTGGGAAGGTCTTGCCCGTGCGTTCCTTGACGAGCGCCTTGAAACGCTTGACGAGTTCCTTCTGGTCATCGGCTGTTAGATCGGAGTCGATGATGTCCTTGTGATACTTGCCGTGCTTGAAGGTTTCGATGGCCACTTCGAACGGCTCATGGTCTTCGCCTTCGGCTTTTTGAACACCGAGAACAACGTCGCCATACATCTGGACGAAACGGCGATAGCAGTCCCAGGCAAAGCGCTCGTTCTTTGTAACAGCGGCGAGGGAAAGAACGGTTTGGTCGTTGAGACCGAGATTCAGAATGGTGTCCATCATGCCGGGCATCGAATCGCGCGCGCCGGAACGGACTGCCACCAGGAGTGGCATGCCTTTCGCGTCGCCGAACTTGCAGCCCATGATTTTTTCCATGTTGCGGACGCCGGCTTCCATCTCCGCTTGCAGAGACACCGGATAGGTCCGCTTGTGATCGTAGAAATAAGTGCAGACTTCGGTCGAGATCGTGAAGCCCGGAGGCACTGGCAATCCGATCCGGGTCATCTCCGCCAGGTTGGCTCCCTTGCCACCGAGCAATGGCTTCATGCTGCCATTGCCATCGGCCTTGCCCGCTCCCCAATTGTAAACGTATTTGATCTTCTTGTTAGAGGTCTTCTTCGCGGAGACCTTCTTGTTAGAAGCCTTCTTGGCGGCGACCTTTTTGCCGGCGACTTTCTTGGCCGGAGCCTTCTTCGCGGAGGCCTTTTTCGCGGAGACTTTCTTTGCGGGGGCCTTCTTCGCGGCCGGTTTGCGGCTCACGGACTTGGTGGATTTTTTCGCCGGACTTTTCTTGGCGGCCGGTTTTGCCGCCTTCTTTTTGGTTGCCATCTTGGTGGTGATATCGGGTTGTGAATGTGCTTGCGGAATGCGGAAAAACACGGTTCCCGCTACGGACAAGGGGCGGCAGGCTACGCATCTGCCCCGTTGCATGTCAACGGATGAGTTGCCTTAAAACGCAGGGTTTACCGAGGCATCGTGGCGGCCGTTTCCTATCGCCTGCACTAGCGACTGCGCCGGGTCGAAAGTCGAAAGTCGAAAGCGCCGCTGGGGAGAATCCAGCAACGTCCATGGCGGCAAATGCATGTTTTCAGCGAGGGCGCTGAAAACCACACGCGTGGCGCGTGTGCTCCCCTCTTCCAGTCTTGAGTCTTAACGAAGCCCCCGCAGCAACAACTCGGCGTTCGTTTTCGTTGCCTTCAAATTCGACAGCAAGG
Organism: Akkermansiaceae bacterium; assembly: GCA_031371445.1. Classification (GTDB taxonomy): domain Bacteria; phylum Verrucomicrobiota; class Verrucomicrobiia; order Verrucomicrobiales; family Akkermansiaceae; genus Luteolibacter. The sequence goes on along the minus strand of JANMJQ010000074.1, from coordinate 9,452 downwards.
TCTCGATGGCATCGCCGATGGGCAAGCCAGCGAGTTGCTTGCGGATGTCCACAACCTTAAGAAATTCATCAGGATGATAGAGCCGGTCATCGTTGCGGGTGCCGGATTGCGGGATGTGGATTGCGGGATAGACGCGGCGCTCCGCGAGTTCGCGGTCAAGCCTGACCTCCATGTTGCCGGTGCCCTTGAATTCCTCGAACACGACATCGTCCAGACGGCTCTCGGTTTCCACCAAGGCGGTCGCGAGGATCGTGAGCGAACCGCCTTCCTCGACGTTGCGGGCGGTTCCAAAAAATTTGCGGGACTTCTGCAGTGCGATGGGACTAACACCGCCTGAGCCGATCGGGCCGCCTTGCATCGCCGAGTTATGGCCGCGGGCCAGCCGGGTAAGACTGTCTAGCAGCAGGATGACATCCTTGCCGTTTTCCACGAGGCGCTTGGCGCGTTCGATCACCAAATCCGCCACCTGCGCGTGCCGGCGCGGCGATTCGTCGAAGGTCGAGGCATACACGCGCGAGCCGACGGTTTCCTCGAAGTCGGTGACTTCCTCGGGGCGTTCATCGAGCAGGAGGATGATCAGCTCCGCATCCGGATGGTTGGCGCGGATTGAGCGGGCGATCTGCTTGAGCAAAATGGTTTTCCCGCCGCGGGGTGGAGCGACGATGATGCCGCGCTGGCCTTTGCCCAGAGGAGCGATGAGATCGATGGCACGAACTCCCAGGAAATCATTTCCTTCGCCTTCCAAATGGATGCGGCGGTCGGGGAACAAGGGCGTGAGGCGGTCGAATTCCTTTGGTGGATGATACTCGCCAGCCGGCTTGCCTTCGACTTCCAGCACTTCAAAGCCGGATAGATACTTGTCCCGCTCGCGGGGCGCACGCACGCGGACTTTGATCGACTGGCCAACGCGCAAACCGAGATCCCGCATCAGGTTCGAGCTGACATGAATATCGTCGGGAGAGGGTCGGAAGCTACGCGCGGGATCCCGCAGCATGGCGAAATTATCCTTCGTTTGTTCCACGATGCCCTCGCACACCAAGCCCGTTCCTTCGTGGCCGAAAAAGCACAACAACTCGTAAACCAACTGGCTCTTGGTAATGCCACCTTGGATCCTGGCAGGCACGGCTTCGGCCATTGCCTGAAGCTCGGCCAACGATTTCAAGCGGAACTGGTTGATGTCGATGGAGACTGGCACCGGAAAGGCAGCCGTTGCGGTGGCGGCCTCTTCGGGACCTTCGGATTCTTGGGGCAGGTTCATAAGAAATTCTTGGGAAAAACGGCGGACTTGGGCACGGAGAACGGCCGGCGGACCTTCGTTCCAGAAAACCACATCCGCGCGGGATATTTTTTCCTGAACCGGAAGTTGGGCGGCGAGGATGGAGTCGATCAAGACATCATCGAAACCGCTGCGGGCCTTGAGCCGCTGGATTTGAGTTGAGCGGGAAGAAGCAACCACCAACACCTGTGTTTGGCCGAAGTCGAATCCACTCTCAAAGAGCAGCGGAACATCCGCAATGAATAATTCCGCGCCTCGTTTAGCAGCGGCCTCCAGAGAATCAAGACATTCTTGCCGCACCCGGGGATGGAGGATGCCCTCAAGGCGGACCCGCGCGGCATCATCGGCAAAGACACGGCTCCGCATGAAATGCCGGTCGATGCGGCCATCGGGACCCAGCGCTTGCCCGCCGAAAGCTTCGGCGATGATGGCGGCCACCTCCGGGTCGGACTCGAGCAGGCGGTGGACTGAGCTGTCGCAGTCAAAAATTTCCACTCCCGGCAACCATTCGCGCAACAACCGGCAAACCGTGGATTTGCCGGAGGCAATGCCGCCTGTGAGTGCCATGACCCGCATCGGGGTGGAAGGAAAAACGGGCGGAGGAAAGCTTCCCCCGCCCGTTGTTTCAAATGGAATCAGAACTTGCGATTAATTTGGCCCAAGCAACGGCGGCAATACGTCACCGGATGGTGGAAGGCCGGTCGAAACAGGCAATGTCGATCCCGCATCAGCGCCCTTGAGCGGACGACCGGTCGCATCGATGATCTGCGCAGTGACGAAGATGATCAGGTTGCTCTTGATCCGGTTCTCAGCCTTGGTTTGGAACAGGCGGCCGATGATCGGGATATCTCCCAAAATCGGCACCTTGTCCTCGACGTTCTGGACATCCTCGCGCATCAGGCCGCCGACCGCGACGGTGTAGCCGTCATAAATGGTGAGCGAAGTATTGACGCGGCGGGATGAGAAGACCGGCATTTCGATGCGGTTCTCGGTAATGACCGAGACAACGGGGTTGCCAAGAGCATCCGTGCCCGGGGATTGGATGGGGCTGCCGTAGTTGATGAAACCTTCGAATTCGACGATTTCAGGAACGAAACGGAGATCGATCACGAAATCGTTGTCGCCAATGGTAGGCTCGACTTCGAGGGTGACACCGGTGTTACGGGTATCGAAGGCCGTCGGAGTCGCAGGAGTGACAGGGAAGCTGCCGCCGCCGCCGCCAACGAGGCCGCCGATGCCGATGCCGCCGCCGCCGGTGACGCCGGTGCTGTTCGGAAGTTCAGGGGGCTCGTATTCGGTGGGATAGATGAATTCGCGGATAATTTCGATGGTGGCCTTCTGACCGGACTTGGCCGTCACCGAAGGTGCGGTCATCAGGTCGGTGCCCTTCTTCTGGGCCAAACCGCGCATGATCATCTGGACCTGGCCTTCCGAGAACAAGCCGGTCAGGGACAGGATACCCGGTGCCACGTTCGCCGTTTGGGCGGTGCGGTTGGGATTGTTAAGGATCGCGTCGATGTTGTTGCGGTTGATCGCCTGATCACCGCTGCGGAGACCGCTGGTGGGGGTGTTAGAAACGAACTGGTCGGGGTCCGCCGGAATTCCATCGATCGAGGTGCCATTGACCGGACTGGTGAAATCCGAACCGGTCCGTCCGCCTTGGTTGCCAATGGTGCCGCCGCTGGCGAAGAGCGTTTGGGAAAGGCCGAATGGGTTGATGATCCAATCGAAGCCGAGCTCGTCGTTATTTTCCTGCGAAATTTCGACAAACTTGGTGGTGATTTTGACCTGCTTCGGCTTGCCGCCGACGAATTGATCGACGAGCTGCTCCAATTTGTCGAGTTCCGCCGAAGTGTTGGTGACCAACAAAGCGCCGGTTGGGGTCAGGGTCGCGGAAGAGCCGTCGCCAAAGGTAATGCCATTCTGCTTGAGAAGGTCGATAATCGGCGGGCGGGCTTTGATCTTCTGAGCCCCACCACCTGCTCCTGCGGTTGGCGCGAACGGATCAGCCTCGGCACCACCGCCGCCGCCTTCGCTATTTCCGTTGAGCGATGCCGAGAAATCCGGTGGCACGCGGAAGGAACGGGTGAACAGCTCATCACCACTTTCGGTTTGCGGAACGAGTGTGACGGCGAAGTCATCCACCTTGTAGCGCAGCTTGGTTTGCTCGCAGATATATTTGAGGGCAACGGCCAAAGGCACGTTGCGAATGCGAAGTTCCTTCACCCGCAGCGATCCTGGATCGGTGGTGGGGGCAGCAAGACCCGCATCGCCACCGGCGGCGGGATCCACACCTGCATCCGCAGCAAGGGGAGCGGCACCGCCTGCACCGGCACGCGGACGGCGGATCACGAAGTTCACGCCTTTCTTGGCAGGATCCGGTTCACCGACATCCAATTCGGTGGCACGCAGGCGGAGGAAGTCGATCGCTTCTTCAACGGTGGTATCTTCGAAATCCACCCGCGGGATGATGATGGTGCGGAGTTTTTCAGTGATGTAGGCAACGCCATCAGTCACTTTGCCAGCGCCGTAGTTGTCGTCGCTGATGATCGGGACTTCGGCGGGAACTGCAAGTTCCCAGGCTTGGTCAACATCCTTCAAAAGTTCGGCACGAGCCTGATCATAGGCGGCGCGGAAATAATCCGATTTTGCAACCGCAACTTGTTCCATGCCACGGCGTGCGGCGGAGTTGTATTTATCGATCCGCAGAACATTTTCATACTCGCGTTTCGCTTCATCGTACTTGCCCAAGTTGTAGAAGCCTTCCGCCATGTAAAGTCCGCGACGGACCTTGTCGATGTTTTGGGTATGCTCGTAGGTGAGAGCGGGATTCGTGCGGATCGGGTCGTCAAGGAAGCCGATTTCGCGCGTGGCGGCGGGATTTCCCGGATCCACGGAAATCACCTTGTCGAGCAAGGCGCGGGCTTCGGTATATTTGCCAACCTTGCGATGATGAATGGCGAGCGCGACATTGGCATCACCGAGATGGGCGATGTAGCTTTCGCGGCGGTCAGCCACCATCGGCGCGTCCGGCAGACGGTCGAGCGCTTGGTTATATTTCGCAACGGCGGTTTCGAAATCGCCCTTTGCATAGGCTTCGCGCCCCTCTAATAGCAACTTGTCACCCTCCGCCACGGCCTCTTGGCGGCGGATCATTTCACGCTGGGCCAAGGCACTCATACTGCCGCTTCCTTCCCCTGCGGAGACGAGAACCGGCATCGAGGATGCGACGGCCATCAACGCAAGAGCGGTGCGATTGGATCTATAAAGTGGCGTTTTTTGCATATTGGGCTGAGGGTTTCTGGCGATGTTTTTGAGTTTTGGAAAGCGATATTTCAGGAGATTATTCAGGCATCTTCGGCAATCCCCCCTTGGGAATGTCGACGGTTTTCTTCGAACCATCGGGGGCGGTGTATTCCACGGTGACCGATGCGGGGCTTACCGCCTTGAGCAGATAATCCTTGGTGGCCGCGTCGGACGGGATGGCGAAGGGCGTGAATTCCTCGACTTTGAACTCCTTGCTGCCCATGCCGAGGGCTTGCAGGGAGAGGACCGCGGTCCGGTCAAACTTCTGGTATTCCTTCATCCGGTCTTCGGACAGGGGCGCGGGAAATTCGTAGGGCGTTCCCTTTTTGTTGGGCTTCTGGTCCTCGATCTTCGCCCAAGTCACTTCCACTTCCTGCTTCGTCGATTTATTAATTTCCTTCCGCTTTTCCGATCCCAGCAACTTGAAACGTTCGGTCATCGGGCCCTTGGGGAAGAACAAAGCGCCGGGTGCTACCATGTCGGCCGCGTTGGTTTGGTTGGTGGCAAGCTTGCTGTCCTGATATTTGAACGTGAACTTTCCATCGCTTTCATAGCCCGGACGGATCACCCACGTGAGACTCTCGTCACGCAGGTAGGACAACTTCGCGATCAACGGAGGAAACGACTTCGGATTATTAGGATTCGTATTCGCGGTGAACTCTTCCAGGTTGTTGAATCCATCACCATCCGGATCGCGGTTCGGCGAATCCTCATAGCCGGGATCAATGCGATTATCGAGCCACCATTTGTTAGGGATCGGCTCGTGGATCGGCGGATCGTTGAAAGGGTCGATGGGATCACCTCCGCCGGCGCGCATGAACAGCGCGATACCGACGAAAAGGTCGACCGGCCGTTTTTTGTCAGTGGTTCCCTGAGGCCAGCCATGATCGGAAGCGTGCGACGACTGGGCTTTGGGAATGAGATCGGCATCCTTCACGGCGACCGCGTCCACGCCGGTTCCGATCAGTTTGCTGCTGAAGTCTTCATCGACTTGGGAAAACTTCGTCCAGCCGAACCAGGCCAGCGCAAGCGCGAGTACCACGGCACCTCCCAGCAACGCTTTTTCGTAATTCTTCGAAATCCAGGACATGGGCTTGTTGCGTTAGTTAGGGAGTTTCACCGGGAGGAACTGGAGGACATCGAGCCGGATGAAGACACCCAGTTCTTCAGTTCCGAGCACCTGGGCGAGGATGCGGCTCGATCCCGCGGTTTTTTTGCTTTCCTCCGGCTTCGGGGCTTCCGCGGGAGCGGGGGTTTCACCCGGAATCACAAAATCAGGAACAGCGGCACCGGACGACTTGGCGGTCACAGGCGTATCGAATTTCGCGTCGGTCGCACGCGGAGGATCTTTCCTCAGGTTCGTGATCCGCATGGAGCGGACGACGACAAACTGTTTGTCCACTTTGTTGAGGGCGGAAATGAATTCGCGGACGGATTTTTCGCTGGCGACAAAAGTCAGCTCCAAAGGAAACGCACGCGCCACGTTGTTGCCGGGATTGTAGGCCTGTCCTTCTTCTTCCGGAAGTGGCGGACGAAAAACATTCTTGAGTTCGGTTGGGCGGGATTTCGCCAGGTCCATCAGGATGTTTTTCAAAGCCCCGAGTTGGTAATCCAAAATGCCAGTCGTCGTGGCGGGTGCCAAGACGGTCTTATAGCGGCTGAAGCCCGCGAAATAAGGTTCCGGCACGACTGTTCCAACCGCTTCGAAGGCATCGCGGGTTTCCTTGTTGGCGGCCAGCAGATGATCGGTGAACTCCTGCGGTGAGATGTTCTTGATTTCCGCCGCCCGATAAGGCGCGAAGGTTTTTTGAAGGCCCTCCAGAGCCTTCCGGTAGTCATCGATCGCCGCGCGTTTGCCATCGCGGTTTGCGGCCTTTGGATAGACGGGGAGTTTTTCGTATGTCGAGGCTGCGGTCGCCGCTTCGTCGAAGCGGGTTTTCGCGGCCTCGTATTTGTCAGCTCCCATCGTGCCCAGGAAATAGAGCAGACCGGCGCCAACCAAGGTCGATCCGCCCAGCACCGCGGCAAATTTGTTTTCTTTGATCCAACTCATGATTTCAGGTGGCAAAAATAGGAATGCGTCACTTCACCACGATCTCGCGTGCCAGTGGCAGGGTGATTTCGAAGGGCAGGGCCAGATCTTCCGGTTTTCCAGCGATGGTGATGTCGAGAATCCTGTCGTCTCCGAGCACGACTTCCTTGGCCTTGTCGCCGACCTTGAACTTGAAGGTGGTGGAATGATCGCGGAGATTTTTCAGCAACTCGGAAACAATTCCCTGGCCTTCCTTGACCCGCCAATAGCCTTTGATGCGCACGGCGTTGGCAGTGGCTTCAGCAGGAGGCGCAGCGGCCCCTCTTCCCTTTGGGGTTGGAGCCGCAGGACCTTCCGGTTTCAGTTCGGTCAATGAGGACGTTCCGTAAGTCGCACCCATGAATTCTTGCTTCACCACCGATTTGGCGGTCTTCACCGCCGGGTCCGCCTTGGCCCCGGCAGGGGTCAAGGGGTTGTAACCCGAGAGCAGTTCGAAATCGGTGAGCCAGACCGCATCGCTTGCAAAGGCACCCCGGATCTCGCCGAGCACTTCCATCAAGGCGGCATGATCAGCCTCGGCATTGGTGTATTGGGTCGCAATCTGCCGGAGGCCCTCCTCCTTGGTCAGCAATTTGTCGATCTCCTCCTTGATCGGCGCCAACTTGGTCTTCTGGTCCTCCATCAATGTCGCACGCTCGTCAGCCTTCGCGGCCGCCACGTTCTGGCAGATCGCCCAGATGGCCACCCCGCCGAGCAGCACCGCCGCAGCGGCGATGAGGAATGGCTTGCGGCGGTCGGAGGCACGCGTTTGCTCGACGCTGCCTGGCACCAGATCGATGTTGATCGCGGACTTGCCGATGCCGCGCAGGCCGAGGCCGACAAGTTCACCCATCAGGTGGCCTTCGCGCTGGATGACGGCGGGATCGACTCCTTTGCCGAGCGAGACGTTGCGCACGGGATTGAAATACTCGATGGGCAGGTTGAGCTTCTCCTGGAAAAACTCGAGCGTGTAGGGCAGGTTCGCCCCCCCCCCGGCGAGAAGCACGCGGCGGGGTGCGCTGCCACCGTGCTGGCTGCGATAATAATTGGTTGTGCGGGCGATTTCCGCAGGCAAGCGGGTCAGCGCATTGCGGATCACCATCGCAAGGGCGGCCACCGCTTCATCAAGCTGTTCGGTATGTCCGCCACCGAGTGCGACCAAGCCGTTGGAAAGCTTCTGATGCTCGGCTTCCATGAAGGAAATGCCGTATTCCTTCGCAATCGCCGCTGTGACCGCACCACCACCGATGGCAATGCTGCGGGTGAAGAAGCGCTTGCCTTCGATGTAAAGCAGGTTGCTCGTCTTCGCACCGATATCGATCAGCAGGATCGGTTCCTCGGGCTCGCCGTAAGTGGCGCGGAACGAATTGAAAATCGCCATCGGTGCCACATCGACTTCCGCCGTGCCAAGACCGCTGTCGTTGACCGCCGAGTTGATTTCGTCGAGGGAGTCGGCTTTGATCGCGACAATGACGACTTCCTTGTCATTCTCGTTTTCGATGAGTTCATAGTCCCAGACCACTTCATGGAGTGGGAATGGCACGTGTTGTTGCGCCTCGAAGGTGACCAACTGCTCGATGTTGTCCTCCTGCAGCGGAGGCAATTTCACGAAGCGGGTGAAAACCGATTGTCCGGAAATCGCATAGCGGGCCTTGGTCTTGCCGACGCCCAAACGCTGGACCAGGTCGGCAATGGCAACGCGGGTTTGTGAAATCTTGGAAGCGTCCATCGCCGGATCCGCGACGATGGTTTCGGAGTCGTAGGCTTTGAGAATCAGGGTGCCGGTTTTCGAAGCTTCGAAGACGGCCAAGCCGATCCGCTGGGAGCCGATGTTGAGTGCGACGGTGGTCTGGTTTTCAGCCATGATGCGGTGGAGATGGAAGACGGTGCGTGTCGGGTGGCGAAATGGCGGCTTAGCGTTTCTCCACGGCAACTTCCGCGTAACGGTCCCACCACATGTCCCGGAACGGAGTTTCGGCCTTGCTGAGAAGAGGCACCGCGTCGCTCCGGGAAATCTTTTCGGACGCCGTCGCCCACCAACCGACCTTGCCCTTGTCGGTTTCAGCCGCAGCCTTTTCGCCATTCACAAGGATTTCGAAGCCCACGTATTCCACAGCTTGCTTGCCACCCCGGTCGTCGCCGGTGAGGCGCTTGAGCGAGGCCGGCGATAAATAGCAGGAAACAAAAATATCCTCGTCGAGCGGCACGTTGACGTGTTCAACGTCTTTGGTCAGGAGAAAAAAGGTGCCCGGCTTGTCCGGATTTTTCACCGCGATGTACCACTTCACCGTGAGCTTGTCCAAGGTCTTGGACGCCGGTGCGGGCGCGAGTTGCACTTTCACCTTGGTTTCGACCTCAAGCCAATTCTTGGGCTTGAACGACTTGTTTTTGCCGCCCTGGAACTCGGGCGAAGGAAGATCGTCGAAGGTGGGCTTTTCGGAGGTGACTTTCACCGCTTGGGCGGCGGCATGCCCGCTGGTCAGTGCGGTGGCGAGTGCGAAGGCGGCGACTGAAAACGTGTTACGGAGGAGGACGTTCATACGGGGCGGGTTTAATGGAAACTAGGGAAAGGTGTTTCGGGTTGGCCAGAGAAAATGACGGATTCCGTTAAAATTCCATCAGAACGTATTTACACCTGCCGGCCTCAAAGCGCCACAAGCAAATTGACGCGCGGCGATTTGATCCGCATCACTCGGCCATGGCGCGTGCCGATTTTAAGCTTGTTGGCAGAGGTCCCGCCGTTGTCGGAAGCTTCGGCTGCGCAGCCGCTTTGCGCGATTCATCGCTGGCAATCGTTCA
>JANMJQ010000067.1:0-3353 GCA_031371445.1 Akkermansiaceae bacterium | reverse complement strand
CCAAATCCATGCACAGCGCGGTGGAGAGCCTACAACTGGAAAAACTCATCGTCGTCCATCCGGGCGATGCGGGTTACGAGCTAACAGATCAGATCCAGGTCCGATCGCTCCCGGCGGCGTTGCTGGAACTTTGAGGCATCCTGAAGTCTTTCCAGGCAATATGCTCCCCTTCGACGTCTGGATCAACGATCCCGCCGACACTTTCGGCCTGCGCTCGACGTGGTTGAATGAGGATTCCTGTTTGTGCCGGCAAAGGATTCTCTCCAGTCTCCCGACAGACAACGTTCGTTCCCTTCATGCCTTCGATCCATCTTCTGAACAAGGCGACATCTCCTCTCCAGCCAGTGGAAATTTCACCCGGCATCTGGGAGTCCGGCCTTTGGCTCGTCTCCATTGAACGTGCCGAGTCCTTGAAAGGCCATCCCAGCGGCATCACCAATGACCCGAACGACTGGTGCAAGGAACACGACGAACCGCGCTACATCGTGGACCTCATCAAACGCGTAACGCGGGTGAGTCTGGAGACGATGAAGATCGTGAATGCGCTACCGGCGTTGAATGAGAGAATATGATTGTTCAAGCATCGAAAGCTAACTAACTAACTCGAAAAATGAAAAAGAACCTGCAAATCACTGCCGATCATCAAACTGTTTTACGCCGTCGGATGGATCGTTTGGCAGTAAGGAATCCGTCATGGGGTTTTTCCAAAGCCGACGAACAACGACTGTATGAATATCTTGCCGTGCAGTTGATAACTTTTCTTCAAGACGAAGAACTCTACGATCTTCTAACTTTTACCGATCAGCATGTAACGGGAAAACAGGAGGAATTGCTGGATGCTTATCTCATCCTCGACCAAGGAAGTGAGATCGAGGTGAAGCTCTTTCAGTTCAAGTTTTCAAAAGATTACAAAGGTGGCGTTTCAACCAAAGACCTTTATAATTTCGTCAGCCGGATGAATGGCGTATTCCTGCGCTCCGATCTCCAGGAGGAGGAAACCCTTGAAGCTTTTGCTGAGGTGCGGCGAGCCATTCAGGAAGCCCGTAAGTCGAATCGAAGAGCCAAGCGCGTCCGGATCCAGTGCTACTACGTGGTCAACGGCCAGAACGTGAGCCATACCGATGCGGTCAAAGTGGACCAAATCCGCCAGTATTTCGCAGCAGACCGGCAGACCTATGGATTCACGTTTGAGACATACGGCGCGTTGGATTTCTACAACCTCATCACCCAAGGCCGTGTGCCCATTGCGGAAGAGGCGCTGGAGATCCTTACCGAGCGGTCTCCCGAGCCGTATTTACTGCATGACATCGGCGAGAACCCAAGGGGACTACCTTTGAAAGTAATCGTCGGCTTCGTCAATGTGAACCAACTGACGAAGCTGGTTGATCGCTACAGCAACAATGAGTTGTTTGAACTAAACGTCCGTTATTTCCTTGGCACTGGTAAAGAAGTGAATCGCAGTATTATCCAAACAGTCACCAGCGATCAAAGTCCGTGGTTCGGCTTTATGAACAATGGCGTCAGTATTACGGCAGACGAAGTGACCGTGGAGGGGCCGCGCAGTGGCGGCAAGCTTCGGATCAGTCTGACCAACATGCAAATCATCAATGGTTGCCAGACGGTGAACGCGCTCTACCACGCGAAATACGACAAGGATCTCAAGGACAAGTTCCAAGGCAATACCAGTGTCATGGTGCGCATCTACGAAGTCGGCACGGGAAACCGGGAGTTTCTGGACAAACTGATCATTGCTACCAACTCGCAAAATGCAATCCGTCCGCAGGATCTCGTTGCAAACGACCCCGTGCAAAAGACTTTGCAGAGTCTGTTTGCTGACTATGGAATCGGCTATGAGCGCAAGGACGGCGAAGATCTGCCCGGCGTAGGTTACAAGAGCGTGTTCTCGAAGGAGGATGCCGCGATGTCCTACATCGGCGTGATCGAAGGCCAACCGTCGAAGCTGAGAAACTCTCTGAGCATTCGCGAGCTGTTCGCCCGCGGCGAGGATTACTACCGGGTGTTCAATCTTTCCGGCGAAATACAAGGCGATGAATCCGCTGCTGACGGTGCAATCACAGAAGCGTTTGTTCCCGAGAAATCTGCTAGGACGAGGGCATTGCAGATGTTCACCGCATGGGCAATGCGCGAATCGTGCAAGACTCGTATCGCGGCGGCCAAGGACAAATCGAAGAAGGGAGCTCTGCGCAAAGGAACTTACTTCATCGCGAGGCTCGTCTATCTCTCGCGGCAGGATTTTATCGATGATCTTGTTTCACGACATGCGGAGCAAGAGGCGTCACCTGATGCAACAAGAGTCATACGTGAGCAAATTGATGAGAAATTAGGGCGATATTATGGACCCGCCGAAGAACACTTTTTCAAATTCCGTAAGGAGTTCATCGAGAAGAATGGTGGCAACGAGGATTCTGCCCTAAAGAATATGACCTTCGTGAAAGATCTTGAACAGGGCTGGTCGGCAGTAGCAGGGAGCCAGGATTTGTTTCTTGATGGAAAGAACTCAAGCTCACAGCCCTAACAAACAAAATCATCAACTACGACATCAAATACCGGATGGACTTGGGCGGCGGCAGACCGGAGGGTCGGTCGCAATCGAGACATTGAAGGCGGTTGCCACCGCCGTAGCTTCCAAGATCCTTGGACTCTGAATGCCATGCTCCGCCCATTACTAAAAATCAAAACCTTTCAGGTCCAAGCGGACCGCAAGCGCGGTGAAGGACTGCGAATCGGAGTGACGCGCAAGTCACCGCGCGGCGTTGAAAAAAAGGACTGGGTGCGTCTCAATTACTTTGACCTCTGGCTTCCGTCGCTCGCGCCGAGTGCTAAATTGCGGAAGTGGGTCAGCAAACACGACATCGTGGAGAACCCGGACGATTGGGAGACGTTCAAGGCCCGCTATAAAAAGGAGATCACCGGGACGGCAGGACCCCGCCAGCAGTTGATTCTTCTTGCCGAAACCGCGAAGCGGAGGCCGATCAGCATCGGATGCAACTGCGAGAACGAGAAACGCTGTCACCGGAGCATCCTGCTGCGTTTGATCAATCAAGCGGCAACGCGGACCTTTCAGAATGCAAAACTCTGAGCGACCGTGAAAACGACGGTTGGCCACGTGTCCTTTGGCTCCGCATTCTCAAGTGAGACGCGCGCCTCATGCCTCATGCCCTCAACCTTTTTCATCGGTTCGAGGTGCGGGCGGATTAATGGTCACAAACACAGGCGTATTCCGGATTGTGGCATTCGCCACATTCACTGAGGTCGAGCGGAATGCGGAAGTTCTTTGGTTTTGCATCAGCAGCCGGTTTCATTTGAACGACGATGGTGTAGTGCTCGCCCTC
>JANMJQ010000294.1:0-20223 GCA_031371445.1 Akkermansiaceae bacterium | reverse complement strand
ACCTTGGCGATCGTCTCGCCATATTTCGCAGGATCGTGTTCCTTGTATTTATCCTCGAAGCGCCGCGGATTTTTGCCCGCGTAGCGTTTGCGGCGAGGCGGACGCGGAGCCTCGTCGCTCATAGCTCCGAATACTTCAAATTGTTGCCGCGCGATTTCTCCACGGGATAGCGGATCTCGTTGGCGGCGACTTTCGCGGCCATCACGTCGCCGAGTTTGAAGCCGAGGTTGTCGGCGAATTCAAAGAGCAGGATGCCGACATCCGCAATCTCGGAGGCGATTTCCTCGCGGTTTCTTTCCAAACGTTTTTCGATCTGGCCGTCTTGCTGCCACACGAAATGCTGCATCAACTCGCCAGCCTCCGCGCAAATCGCGACCGCGAGGTCCTTCGCGTTGTGGAACTGCCGCCACTCGCGGGCATCCACGAAGGTTTGGATGCGTGCGGTGAGATCTGAGATGGAGTCGTTCATGATGAGAAAATTAGGGAATCAATCAAAAAGCTCTTTCGGAAGTCCGCTCTGCCGGATCATCGAACGGAGCGTTCCAATGGGGATGTCTTTTCGCGGATGAGGAACGATGACAGTATGATGATGGAGATCCCTGTATTTGGCATGGCTTCCCTTTTGGGATACGAAAGCGAAGCCATGATTGCCAAGGATACTGATGAAGTCGCCCGATGAAAGTCGTCGTGACATTCAAGCTAGCCTGCCTTCAGGCGATGGCGAGTTCACCCACCTTGACGTTGGAAATATTTGGAATGGCTTCGGTTCCCTCGTCATCTTCGAGATAAAGTTCCACAGCCTCCTTGAGGTTCAGCAGTGCTTCCTGCTCGGATGAGCCAAAACTGGAAACGTCGTAGTCCAAGCATTGGGCCACATAATCATTATCCTCCCTGAAGAGAGTGTAGTGAATTTTCCGCATAAATTCACGATAGTAACCCCGCCTGATTTTGCAAGAAGCAAGGCAGACACAAAAAAACCGCCTGTACTTTCGCACAGGCGGTTTTGTGATCGGATTTAATGAAGATCTTACTCTCCGGCGACTTCGACCACTTCTTCAGCGGCCTTTTTCTTGGGAGCCTTCTTCGCGACTTTCTTCGGAGCGGCCGCTTCCACGGGCTCCTTGGCGGCGACCTCTTCAACCGGTTCTTCGGCTATCGCCGCGCGGTCCACCCACTCGATGATGGCCATCGGCGCGGAGTCGCTCATGCGGGCTCCGAGTTTGGTGATCCGGCAATAACCACCCTGGCGTTCTTTCGATGCTGGTGCGGTTTCGGCGAATAGCTTTTTCACGGTCTCCTTCTGGCGGAGGAACGCGACGGCCAGACGGCGGGAATGCAGATCGTCGCGCTTGGCGAGGGTGATCAACTTTTCCGCCACCGGACGAAGGGCCTTGGCCTTGCCGAGCGTGGTCTTGATGCGGCCATGCTCGATCAGGCTGCACGCCAAGTTGGCGAGCAGGGCCTTGCGGTGCGAGGCGTTGCGTTTAAGTTTAACTGTCTTGCTGCGATGTCTCATCGGTTGCTTCCTTTCCTATAAATCAAATTAGTCATCGAGGTTTTGCGCGATGAGGTCTGCAAGACCCACCGGTGCCTCGTCTTCCGCACCCAGGCGCGGTCCGCGTGATGCCGCGGCAGGGCCGGACAACAGCGAAGCTTCGAACGACATGCCCAAACCAAGGCCGAGCTCGACGAGCTTGTCCTTGATCTCGTTGAGCGACTTCTTGCCAAAGTTGCGATACTTGAGCATTTCCGCCTCGGACTTCATCGCGAGTTGGCCCACCGAAGTGATGTTCGCGTTGTTGAGGCAGTTGGCGGCACGAACCGAGAGTTCGATTTCGTTGACCGACATGTTGAGCAGCTTCTTGAGCGCTGCGTTTTCCTCGCTCGATTCGGCAGGTGCTTCTTCGAAATCGACGGCGTTCTCGTCGTAGTTGACGAACACGTCAAGGTGGTGGCGGAGAATCGCCGAAGCCTGCAGAAGCGCATCCTGCGGAGTGATCCGGCCATCGGTCCAGATATCGAGGACGATCTTGTCGAAGTCGGTCATTTGTCCGACGCGGGTCGTTTCCACGGCATACTTGACGCGGGTGACAGGCGAGAAGATCGAGTCGATGGCGATGACGCCGATCGGCTGGTCCTTGCGCTTGTTTTCGTCGCCGGTGGAGAAGCCACGGCCGACGCGAACTTCGAATTCGCAATCGAACTTCACCTTCTTGTCGAGGGTGCAGATGACCTGGTCCTTGTTGACCACGTCGTAGATATGGTCGCCGGTGATGTCGCCGGCGGTGACCACTCCTTCCTTCTCGACCTTGATCGTGAGGATGCGGGGTTCTTTTTCGTTGTGGGAGAATTTGACCTTCTTGAGGTTCAGCACGATGTCGGTGACATCTTCGACCACGCCGGGAAGGCTGGAGAATTCATGCTGCACGCCGGCGATGCGGACCGAAGTGATCGACGCGCCTTCCAGGGAGGAAAGCAAAACGCGGCGCAGGGAGTTGCCGATGGTGTGGCCGTATCCGCGCTCGAAGGGCTCGGCAGTGAATTGGGCATACGTATCGGAGGCGGTTTCCTCGTTGCGAACGAGGCGGTTGGGGAGCTCGAAACGAGCAAGTTTGACTGCTGACATGTGTTTGGTAGGTTGCCGGGTTACCCTCTTTAGCGAGCGGGAAAACCCTTGTGAAAAGGCTTCCAGAGGACCGACGGCGTTCTAGATTTTGCTCGCGGGGCGGCGACTAAATGCCGGTATGGCGATTGTTGCAAAGGTTTTTTTCACTTACAAAAACACCCGAAATCGGCCATAAGGTCCGATCACCGTAAAAATTCGCTAGATTTTCTAGCAGAAATGGGGAAGTTTGCTCAGAGCAATCAACAAAAAAACCATGAAATCCAAACGCAATCTCACACGCTTCACCTACGAGAGCGCCGCCTTCGAAGGCTGGCGCCTTTGCATCAGCCGTGCTGGATCGACTTTCACCAAATATTTTCCTGACAAGAAATTCGGTGGCGGCAAGAAATCGCTGGCGGCGGCGGAAAAGGCCTTGACCGACCTAAAATCCATGATCGACGGCTCAAAACGCGTCGAAGGGAAATTGAGCCCGCAAACCGTCAAAAAGGCGGAAAAAATGCTCACGGAAGTCAGTGCCTGATCGGCTGGAATTGAGGGGTCGCGTGCCGTCGTACCCTAATTATGGGAACGGATGACGGATCGTTGCGTCATTCATTGGTTCCGCAGGGATCTCCGGCTCAGCGACAATCCGGGACTCCACGCGGCGGCCAAAACGGGTTTGCCCGTGATACCCGTCTATATCCTCAGCGACTGGCGCGGTGGGTCTCGCTGGACCGGGCCCAAGCGGCAGCAGTTTCTGTGCGATTGCCTGAAATCGCTTGCGACCGATCTTGGGGAAAACGGGGGTCGGCTGGTGATCCGGCAGGGCCACGCGGTCGACGAACTGCGGCGGCTGATCACCGAATGCAGGGCCGCGGAACTGCATTTCAACGCCAGCCCCGACCCCTTCGGCAAGTCGGTCGAAGCGAAGGTGAAGCAGCTTTGCGGTGAGTTCGGGATCCCCTGTGTGGCGCATCATGATGTGAGTCTCCACGCCCCCGGGGAAATACTCACGAAATCGGGCGATCCGTATCGGGTGTTCACCGCGTATCATCGCAACTGGATCGAACACCCAAAACCGCAACCTGTCGAAAAGCCGGAACCTTTCAAAACTCCCCCGCGAGTGAAATCGCTGCCGCTGCCTGATTTGAAAACATGGGATCTCCACGGACTAACAGAACTTCTGTTAGAGTCCGGCGGGATGGCGGCGAGGGCCCGTTTGCAGCGGGCCATTTCCGGCAAAATTCCGGAGTATCAGGCAACCCGCGACCTACCCGCGGCGGATGGCACCTCGCGGATTTCACAAGATCTCCGCTTTGGCTTGGTCTCGGTGCGGACAGTGTTGGCGGAAACGATGAAGCTTCACGCGGCATCGAGGGCGGGCAAACGATCATCGGTCGACACCTTCATCAAGGAGCTCGCCTGGCGGGAATTCTACTTCGCGATTCTCCATCATTTCCCCAATGTCCTGCACGAAGAGTTCAGCCCCGATTGGAGGGGCCTGGCTTGGGACGAACCGGACGAACGCTTCGAGCTCTGGACACAAGGCCGCACGGGATTTCCGATCGTCGATGCCGGTATGCGTGAACTCTCGGCGACCGGATTCATGCACAATCGCGTCCGGATGATCACCGCGATGTTCCTCACCAAAGATCTGCACATCGACTGGCGGGCCGGCGAATCATGGTTCATGCAAAACCTGCTCGATGGCGAAATCGCGTCGAACAATGGAGGCTGGCAATGGTCGGCGGGAACCGGCGCGGATGCGGCTCCCTATTTCCGGATTCAAAATCCATGGTCGCAAACGGCTCGTTTCGACCCCAAGGGAATCTACATCAAAAAGTGGTTGCCCCAACTGGCGGCTGTTCCATCCGAGCGATTCCTCCGTCCCCCCGCCGAGGGCAAAGCGCTTGCGGCGGATTATCCCATGCCTTGCGTGGACCACAAGACCGAGCGCGAGCGAACGCTAAACATTTTCAAGCATCACAGGGGCAAGGGATCACACACGAGCTGTTAACCGGAATTTAACGTTTGACCGCTTGATCCTGAGGCGGGATCGGAGAAAATTTTCCTCTGCCTTCATATTTCCCGGCATCATGAAAATCCCTTGCCTTCTCCGTGTCTTGTTCACGTTTGCCACAATGTGGCATCGCCAACTGGTGGTTGAGCGATGACGTGATGTCTCCGATAAAATTCCAAATTCCCGCAGGCACCACGAGGCGATTCATCGTTCACGTTCCCCAGTGGCGCCACATTGCCAGCGTTCGGCTATGCGCTCATAGTGAGTTTCGATCCCGCGGTGGACACAACATCGCTGGCGGCATTCAACACGGCCTACAGCTTGTCCGGCAGCGCGTCGATGTATGGCCATTCGACACCAAGCTCGCCAACAACACCCACGGCATCGAGCTTGCGAAGCCTGTCGTGGATGGCGCGACCACTCTCTACGTGAATGTCGGCAAGTGCGTGTACCGCGATATCGCACCATGGCCCACCGCCGCAGATGGCGGTGGAAAATCGCTGCAGCGTTTTGCACGGGACGTCATCGACAACACCGCCGCCAACTGGCCTACTCGGTGTTCCGCATTTCCGCGATGACAGCGCCCGCCGCTGGCAGCCTGCAAATCACGTGGCCAGCGGTCGCTGGAAAAACCTATCAGATCTGGACGAGCACCAATCTAACAAACTGGTCGTTCTATCAATCCGTCACCGCGGCATCGACCGGCAATCAGGTTCTTCCCGTCACCACCGGCGGCGCTACCAACCTGTATGTCCGGGTCACCACCGGCCCGTGACGTTCATCGTCCCGCCTGCTTCATCATCCGCGCTGCGATTTCCTTCAGTTCTTCAACCGGGATCGCAAAGCTTTCGGCGCGGTTGGCGCGGGCGATGTTCATGCCGAGGCAGCGGCCTTCCAGATCCAACAGCGGCCCGCCGGTGACATTCCGTGCTCCAAGGATGTCGTGCTGCAGCACCCGTGGAAAGCCACTGCGGCGCGGAGAAAACGCTCCGCTCATCTGATCGTTGCGGCTCATTTCATCCGCCATCTGGCCCCGCGCTTCGAGACGGACTTCGACCGTCGATTCAACATCCTTGCGGCGATAAGTTACCTTCACGGTGCTGTCGGGCGCACGATTTTTGAGAGCAGCGCCAATGTCTTCCACCGTCGCGACCTTCTTGCCATCGATCGCCAGAAGCACATCGCCCTTCTGAATGCCCGCCTTCTGCGCGCCGCTCTTGTCGCTGACTTCCACGATTTCGAGCGACTTGGATTTTTCCTTCAATCTCACTCCGAGCGCGATCCCTCCCTCTGCCGGAATTTCGCGGATTTTCGCGCTGACGATGCCAGCCAGCAAACGGCGTGTGGTGCGGGTGGTGACGCCATTCGCCACAACCCAGGTGCCCTGCGGCACGGCGCTGGTAGGCGCGTAATTGACCGGCACCAGACCCGTCGCAGGGATTTTCAAAAGGGCGACATCCCAAGCGGGATCAATGGCCAGCACCTTGATGTCCGGATACTTTGTTTGGTCCACGGCAACCGTGAGGGCTTTCACTTCGGCGACTTCACTCGCTTTTGTTAGAATAAATCCATCGGCGGAAATCACGACGCCATAGGCCACTTCGTCGCGGCCATCCAGAATGACGGCACTCGACTTTTGTAAAACGACGCGCTGTGGCTCAAACGCAGCCACCACCGCCTGGCCGGTAGTGCGATACGCCGAATCGAGGCTCTGCTGGCCTTGCAGCCGCATCGCCGACAGCAGGCACAGAATGAAAATGCGCTTAGCGTTCACCGAGTTCCAGAGTGATGGTTTGTGGTTTGCCAGCCCGCTCAAAATCGAAAATCAGTTCGTCGCCGGCCGACATTTCCTTGAGCAAGCCCTGCATCTGTTCGCGGTCTGTTAGAGCGGTGCCGTTCATTTTAAAAAGGATGTCCCCTTCCTTGATCCCAGCCTCCTCGGCGGGCGTTTTTTTACCCACCATCGTCACGCGCAGACCACCTTCCGGCCGCTTCTCCGTGGCCAAGCCCAGGTAGCCGGTGCCTTTTTTGGGCGGCTCGGCATACGGCCCCTCGCCGATGAATTCACCTTTGGTCAGGCCTTCCCAGTTTTCCAGATATTCCGACATCGGCACGTGCATGTTCACCTGCAGTTGGTTGCCGACCCGCGAATGAATTCCTATCAGTTTTCCTGTTAGATCGAACAAGGGTCCGCCCGAATCACCGCCGATCAACATGCAATCGGACTGGAAAGTGGAACCGGCGATCCGCACCAGGCGGCCAAGCCGGACCACGGAACCCCGCTCCTTGTCAAAGCCGCCCGAGTGGCCCAGCGAGAACACCCAATCGCCGAGACGCGTGCTCGCGGCCTTGTCGATTTCCGCAAACGGATAATTCCCCTTCTCGGTGATCTGGATCATCGCGGCATCCTTGTCGGCGACGAGCCCCAGCGTTTGCGCCTTGAGTTTGGTTCCGTCTTCAAGAACAACCGTCACCTTTTTCTTCACACCCACTGCGACGTGCGCGGCTGTTAGAACGAGACCATCCGCGCTGACGATGACACCACTGCCGGAGCCATCCTTCATCTCGATGCATACCGTCGCCGCGCGCGCCTTGGGCAAGGCTTCGCCGAGGGCCTTCTGGATCGCCATCAGGTCCTTCAGGCCTTCCGGCGCCTGTTTGTCGTTCACATACAACCGCGCGTCGGCGGCCAAAGCGCCCATGGGCAGCAAGCAAGAGGTTGCGAACAGGAATAAGATTTTCATCGGGGGAACCGCACGATCCTATGGGCATCCGCCTCAGCCCGCAACCCCGGGCACCGAAGTCTTGCGAAATATTCCGATCCATTCCCTGCCTTCGCGACCGGGATAGGCGGCCGCCGGAACCCAGCCTTCGATCAGCGAAAATGATGCGGCGAAACAGCTTTCGAGTTCCGCAACCGAGGTTCCAAATGGCGGGCCTTCAGCCGGATCTCCCGGGTCCCGCGGTGTTAGGAAAAACACGCCCGCCAGCAAGCCGCCTGCCTCCAGGCATTCCGCGGCGGCCACCGCATAATCGGCGCGGCGCGAGGGGTCGATGGCACAAAAACAAGTGTGCTCCCAAATCGCCGAGAATTTCCGTCCTTGTGACCAATTGCCATCCAGGAAATCGCCCATTTCGTAATGTTCATTTCCTGCCCGCGGAAATTCCATGGCCCTCGCGATCGCAATTTCCGACAAGTCCAACCCCGTGGCTTGCAAGCCCGCTGCGGCAAGCGTCCTCACATCATGTCCAAAGCCGCAACCCGGCACGAGGACATGACCATTTCCCCAAAGCGCCAATCCACGCTTTTCCAAAAGCTCATCCAACGGCGGCGCCCCGCGTCCTTTCTCCCAAGGCATGTCACCCTGTCGATAGCGATCGTCCCAGTCGGTCATGTGAAGAAGTTGATGGAGGATGGTTGATAGTTGATAGGAAAGAAAATGCATTGTAGCGGCGTCTCAATGAGCGCCGGTGGTCAGGTTGCGGGCTTTTGGCAGTCACCGGCGCTCATAGAGACGCCGCTACAGTGGTCTCTTTCACGCCCTCCGCAAATAATCGGGCACTTGATCGCGTTGCGAGGCGGGAGGCAGTGAGGCGCTGGCGAAGGATATCACAGCGCCGATTCCAGCCGCGTGGGCGCCACCAAGACGAGGCTCAACCTCAAATTCGGGAAAGCGGTAACGCGCGCGCAACCTGAGCCAATGAAGCACGCCGAACGAGGTCAGGAAGCCGCCTAACAGAAATGCCGCGGGAACGGCGAAGCGGCCCGCAAGTTCGCGGATCAACTGGGCCCTCGCGCTCGCGGGCTTTGCTTTGGATTCTCCGCGTGGAATCGTCAGCGCCGCTTCCGGCGATGGCTCGCCGGCAACAACGCGCTCCATCCAGTAAATCCGGATCGACATCTGCACCAAAAATTTCTCGAACTGCTCGCCGGGCTTCGTCTTCTCGAAGGCCTGCATCACCGAACTCTCAAGGGCCCGCCGCTGCTCCGCCGACGAGATAGAATCGGTGATCGACGGACTCAGGTAAACCACCGATCGCTGCGGCGCACCGAGGTAATAATACACGATCGCCGCGGGCCTGCCTTCGGAGAAGAAGCGCTCGATCGTTTCCTCCTTGCGGACGTCGCTCGGGATATCCTGATCGCCACCGATGACATACACGAAGAGATCGATGGTCGAATCGGCGGCATGGTAGTTGAGGAAGCCAAGGCGATCGCGGAATTCAGAGGAATCTAACAGGCCCTGCGGATCGACGAGAAAAGAAGTGGGGCGTTCCGCGAAATAGGCTTGCAGGAATTTTTCGGGAATCTGCGGCGATGATTTGTTATCGTTGGCGATTTCCTCCTGCTTCGGCTGTTCGACATCGAGCGGCGCTGCGGAAGGGGCTGCGGTTTCGTCGGGGATGGGATCATCTGTTAGAAGGATGGCACCCGGAACCCATCCCTCCTTTTCAAGCTGCGAGCGTTCGCTGGCATTCCATGAGGGAAGCCCCGGATCATCCGAATTGCGCGACGCGGCGCCGGTGGACAACAGCGATGCAGCCAACCATGCGATGGCGATTCCTGAAGCCCTTTTCACCGCGATACCTCCGTAACCGATGGCGATTCCGATCCCGGCCGGTGACCCGCGCGGATGCGGCGCACCAAGTCAACCGAATGCAAAGGAGGCACCACCTTCCGCTCGAAATGGTCAGGGTCGCGGCGCGCCTGGCGGCTGCGCTTTGCCAGGATCCCATCCAGGTGCAGCAGCGCTTTTAAAATTCCATCCGCATAACGCTCCTCAAGCCAATAGGCGTGCGCCCGCGACAGGCAATCGAAGGTGTCGGATTCTTCAAGAAACGGATCAAGCAGATAACCGAAGACAATGCCCGCGGCTTTCGATTCGGGGTCGATGGTAAGGAGGATGCCCGCTTCATTGGGCTTCTGCACCGGCACGTCCTCGAAGGCCGAACGGTTCAACAGCCAGAAGCCGAACTGCCGGATGTTTGCCACTTCTCCCAACGACCCGGTATAAACTGCGACGAACAACTGCGGGAAGCGCCGCGTGATTTTCTCCATCGCCGCCTCCACCCGTTGGCGGTCCCCACGGCGCAAAATTCCCGCGGTGTCGGTGAGGCAGCGCAGATGCACCTCTTCACGGCCAAATCGGGCATCCGAATCGGCGATGTGAAAGCCGCAGTGCGGGCATGAGCCGGCTGCACGGTGGATTTGCTGGACGCATCTCGGGCACTTCATCCTTGCTGCCCCAACGTCCTACGAAAGCCGCCGTAGTTCGTCAAAGCCAATCATCAGGAAATCTGAAGTATTTGGCTCACTTCTGGGTGGCGTGGATCTCGAAAAATTGCGCGGGCGGCGATCCCACGGGCGGCTGGTAAACCACCGTGACGTTTTCGTAATCCGAGTTGGGAATGGCAACCGCGGACACCGACGAGATGTCGGGCGCCGCGTTCGCCCAATTGCCGAGATCCCCCGAAACAATCACCTTGTAGTCGGTGGACGCCTTGTCCTTGAGCGCACGGTAGCTCAGGATGATCGAGCCGTCTGAATTGTTGTGGGTAATTGGAACGATCACCCGGTCGGATTGATAGGGATCCAAGCCGTAGGCAAACTCCCCGAAGTTGCTGACGCCATCGCCATCGGGATCGAGATTCAGCCCCTGCAACCCCTGCAGGTGGGTGAGGCCGGGATACCATAGCTGCGTCCAGTTTTCGAAGGCAGTGTTGGGGGCCGTGAGCGTCGGGTCCGGCGGTCCTGGCGGAGCGGATTGCAAGGCGGTGATTTCCGCCTGGCTCAACACCTTCGTGTAGAAGCGGACTTCATCCAAACTGCCATTGTAGCTTCTGGTGGCATCGCCTTGGGTAGCACCCAGCGTAATCACTGAATTGGAGTTCAGGGTTGCGGTGCTGCCTGTCGCCGTTGTCTGCAGGGCGCCATTGATATAAAGCTTCACCTGACCTCCGGTCTTCGCGCGGGTCACCGCGACGTGCACCCACAGCCCGGTATTCACCGAAGTCGTGCCTTGTATCTGGATCGCGCCAACAGTGGTGCTCACTCCAGTCATCACGGTGATCCGGTGAACTCTGGCTCCAGAATTACCCGTACGCGTGCCAGCGATCATGAAGTCCGTGTTGTTTCCGGGACTGTCCGCGTTGATGATGACCTTGCCCTCATAAGCATTATTCGTGTTGCCGTTGTTGAACGTAAACTG
Organism: Akkermansiaceae bacterium; assembly: GCA_031371445.1. Classification (GTDB taxonomy): domain Bacteria; phylum Verrucomicrobiota; class Verrucomicrobiia; order Verrucomicrobiales; family Akkermansiaceae; genus Luteolibacter. Next base: position 9,389 of record JANMJQ010000294.1, on the reverse strand, counting down.
CTGGGTGGTTTTCATCCAGAACGCGATCGAGAAATCATTACCCACTTTATTGGGAAGGGTAGCATAGTTGTTGGTGCTAAAAGTCAGGCCGTTGGCAAATTTACCCGTACCCCAGACGGGACTAGCCACCAAAGTGCCATCGTTGGCGCTCGCCACGGTGCTGTCATTTGCCACAGTGCCCGACGTTTCATCCAAGCGATACCAAGCGACCAAACCATCAGCATCGGCGGCCGGCGGTTCGACTACGGTTTGCAGATAAATGTTCGAAGCGTAATTACCCTTCCCCGCCACATTCTCCGCGGCGTTTGCCGCAAGTTGCACCACCACGCGGGTCTTGTTAGAAATATTCACGGACAACACATAGTCGGCTCCGCTGCCGGTGAGACCTGCGACGCTGCCGTCGTGCACCTCGAAATCACTGGCCGTCAAACCCGTGACCGTGTCGTTGAAATGGACATTCACCGGGAAGGTTCCATACGTACTCGCCAGGCCGCTGAGCGTCACCAAGGGGCCGGCACCAAGGCTGTCAATCCAATCGGTCAGCATCTGGACGGCAGGAGGATCGACGATGTGCTTGGCGATCGGCGGCATCTTGATGTCCGCCACCGAACCGAGGCGCTGCAACATCACCGAGCGGGCGGGATCGCCGGGACGGATGACACGGCTCATTGCGTCGCCCAGATTATTTTCGACATCGCCATAAATCAGCCCCTGTTGTTCGAGCGGCGTTGTGAGGCGCGCATCGAAAAAGGCGCGGACACCGTTCGGACGATGGCATTGCGAGCAGTTGGAATCGATGTAGGAGCGGACCCGTTCTGTTAGACTCGCGGCATCGTCGCCGACGTATTTGCTTTTCAGCATCACGGGCACCAAAGTGGGATTGAAGGTGCTGTCGAACCATCCGAGCGCGCCAAGCGTTTCAAGTTGGTTGGCGGTGCGGCCAGTCACTGGATAAGTGTAGTCGCCGTTGAGCTGTTGCGTTTTCACGCCCAGAACATAGTCGGCATTGCTGTTGTGGCAGACGCGGCAATCGCTGCGTGAGGGATAGGTCCAGGTCGCCTGGCGGGTTCCTCCGCCGCTGGTGGCGATGTCGATCTGTTCGTCGAGGCCACCCGGCAGCAGGTCGGCATCGCTGTTGTCAGCGCGCCACTTGTAGGTGAAGCCGAAGGGCTCGCCGCTTGTGGGCATGACGATGAAGCGCGTTTCAAGGCGCTTGTGAATCGACGGGTTGTTGTCGTCCACGGGCAGTTCGAAATGCTTGATGAACACCGTGCCGGCCGGGAAGTGCCAGTTGCCTTCGGGAAGGAACGTGATTTTTTCCGTCGCGCTGTCGTGCACGCCGTCGTTGGGCAACATGATCCAACGTTTTTTGGCCGCTCCATCGGACCACAGCGGTGCGTTGACGCCGTATGGAATCACACCCGGCGCGGGAGTGAGGGTGGCAAGGTCGGTGAAAGCCCCGGTCTGCGACAGCAGCGTTGGGAGTTCCACAGCAGGGATTACCGCTTGCGTCGCTTGCGAACCGTAAAGGAACTTTGCCGATGGCAACGCTTCCGGCGTGATGCGCAGCTCATCGAAGTCGGCGCTGGCAACGAAGTCCGCGGCGGCTCCGTTATAGCAACCGCGGCCCACCGACCAAACACCGGACTGGAGGTTGCCGTAGTATCCCGAAGCTTGGGCGATCTGCGTGTAAGCACCGCCCTGATAACGATAGACGGTCACGGTGCCTGCGGTTTTGTTGCCAACGATCGCGAGGTGATACCATTGGTTGGTGGTGAACTGCGCGGCGGGAATGGCAAGGATCGGCACGGTCGTCCAGGTGCTGGTGGCCGGATTGACCGTGCGGATGTTCAAGAACAAGTCGCCGTTGGTGATGCCAATACCGGGATACGTGGCACTGCCCAACGCATCCGTGCGGCCGAAGCGCATCAGGCGAAACGGTTGCAGGGCCGCGCCATCTTCGCCGTCAGTCGCCGGAGTGGTGCCTGTTTGGCCATCGATGCCGAGGAAGCACTGATAGGTACCGGCGACCAAGGTCTGCGGTCTGAAACTGATTTCAGCGGTGAAGTCGTCGAACACAGCAAGCTTGGCCGAGGTGGCTAGCTGGCCGGAAGTATTGCCAATATGGACGCCATGGATGTTGGCGGAGAAATCGGTGGGGCTCAGACCACTGCCTGCGATGTAGTAGGCGTTGGCATTGGCGCTGATCAAGGGCACGCCACCCGGGAGCGTGTTTACCGTCGCATCGTTGGGATTATCCGTAACCAAGCCCGTGGTGTTGGACGCATCCTGATCTTCGAAGCGATACCAAGCCGCGTTGGTCGGCACCAGGGCTGGCACGCTGGACAACTTCATGAACCGGCCGCGGGTGCCGGTGCCGTTGATTTTGACGAAGATCGGCTCACCAGCCGTGTCCCAACCGATGGTGGAGGTTCCGCTGTAAACGCTGCCGCTCGGCATGTCGGTCAGCAGTTCGTTCGTCGCGATGTCACCGGCCGCGTTGAGCGTGTGGGCGCGGATGTGGCTGTAGACATCATCCACAGTGATGTATTTGCCCACCAGCGAAGGATGTGCCGAACCTCGATACACGAAGCCGCCTACGGTGCAACTGTCGGTGCCGTGGGGTGAATCCCAGATCGGCTCCTTGTAGGTGCCAAGCCAGGGATTTGGATAAACGATCGGCGTGACATTCGTGCCGGTGCTGCGCTCGATTTTTCCTTCGCGCACCGGCCAACCGAAGTTCGAGCCCGGAGTGACGACGTCCAATTCCTCCCGGGTGTCCTGACCGCTCTCGGCCAACCAGAATTTTCCGGACACCGCATCCTGCGAAAACCGATACGGCTGACGAACGCCGATCGCATAAAATTCCTCAAGCTGGCTGCCATCCGCAGCGACAAAGGGGTTGTCATTCGGGATCAGGTAATTGGCCGTAAAGCTGGCGGGCCATGTTGCTGGCTGCGTTCCCAACTGCTGCGGCTGACGGCGGATCGTATGGCTGGTCGCGGCATTTTGGTTTACGTCGATCCGCAGAATTCCGGAAAACAGGCGGTCGTTAATTTTCTGGCCGTCGTGATAGGAATCGTTGGCATCGCCTTCGTCACCAATACCGACATACAGATAACCATCGGTCCCGAAGACCATGCAGCCGCTGTCGTGGAATTCCTGGCGGTCGTATTGCTGGATAAGGATCTGCTCGGTCGAGGGATCCGCCACCTGGGTTCCATCGGAAACGGTAAAGCGGGAAACGCGCCAGTAGGCTTCATCGACATTGTTCGCACCGGTCGATGGCCGCCATTTGTAGGTGATATAGACGTAGCCGCGGTTGGGATTACCGGCCACGCCAAACTGCGGATGGAAAACCAGCCAAGTCATGCCGCAGTCGCTGGTGGTGAAAACTTTCGTAGCGCTTGAGGAGCTGGCGGAATAATCGAGGAAGGTCGTCGTCGTGGCGGCGGTTGGAGAGTCGTCGAACAGCAGGATTTTCCCTTCCTTGGCAACGCAGATGAGTTTGTTCGTGCCCGGATATGGCATGACATGCATCGGCAGGTTGATGTTGATGCCGGTGTAGGTTTCCTGCACCGACCACACATTGCCGCTGGAGGGCTCGACCGCGGGAACCTTGCCGTTCAGATATTTCCCGACGGCGACGGGCAGATCGAGACCCGGGGTCCCGGCTTGGCCAAATGCAGACATCAACGCCGCAAATGCGACACTCGCGACTATCTTTGGCAGCATACGAACGGAATCAGCCGTGATAATCCAAGGCATTGTGCAAATGGGTTTCTATACTCCCGGGCGCGGAAGGGTTTTGGGCGCGGGGAAACGGGTAACCCACTGTGGCCGGGAATCAAGCTCCCACCGGCACGAACCCGCTGGAATAAAGCACATCTCAATGTACCAAACCCACATTTCCGGATTTCACTGTTCCGATGTGCGAAGTCATCGGCGACCGCACCGTCGATGAAGTACTGACGATCGGCCGCACAGAAATCGAAACCGAGTCCTTGCTCCGGCTGAAAGCGCTGCTTGCCAAGCTCAAGATGGGGATCACCGCCGAGCAGATCCAATTGAAAAACGTGCATCCCCCGGGGCCGGTCCAGCGCTCGTTCGATGAAGTGAACCGCGCGCAACAGGAACGCGAACAGATGATCAATGAGGCGAACGGCGAATACAACCGGGTCATTCCAAAAGCGCGGGGCATGGCCGACCAACGGATCTCCGGTGCCGAAGGATTCGCGGTCCGCCGCATCAACGAAGCGGAGGGCGATGTCGCGCGCTTCAGGGAACTGCTCGGGCAATACGAGAAAGCTCCGGCCATCACGAAGCAGCGCCTCTATTTGGAAACCATGAATGAAGTCCTGCCTAAGCTGGGTTCTAAAATCATTATCGACGAAGACGCCAAGCAGTTCCTGCCCTTGATGAACCTCAAGTAATCCCTGACCATGAAAACCACTTTGATTCTTCTCGGCGTGCTTGCCGCCATCATCGTTCTTTCGAGCGCGATCTACACCGTTGATGAAACCGAGCAGGTCTTCATCACCGAGTTCGGCAAGCCCATTGGCGACCCCATCAACGCCGACCCTGCCAAACACGAAGCGGGCCTGCATTTCAAAACGCCCTTCGTGCAACAGGTCAACCGCATCGAAAAGCGTATCCTCGAATGGGACGGCCCTGCGACCGAGATGCCCACACGCGACAAGCTTTACATCTCTGTGGACAATTTCGCACGCTGGCGGATTGCGGATCCAAAAACGTACTATGAAAAAATCCGCGACGAGCGCAGTGCCTTGTCGAGGCTCGACGATATCATCGGCAGCGAAACCCGCAGCATCATCGCCGCGCATGATTTGATCGAGGTCATCCGCAGCACCAAGGACCGCCAGCCGGTCCGCGATGAATCGCTGGTCGCCGGCAATGCAAACATAGGGGTGCTCCCGCCGATTCGCTATGGCCGCACCGAGTTGGACCGACAGATTCTGGCAGCGGCGCAGCCGAAGGTCTTGTCGTGGGGCATCGAACTGCTCGATGTCCGCTTCAAACGCATCAACTACAAGCCGGGCGTGATCGACAAGATCTACGCGCGGATGTCATCGGAACGCCAGCAGATCGCCGACCGCTTTCGCTCGGAAGGTGCGGGTGAGGCCGCCAAAATCATCGGCCGCAAGGAGCGCGACCTGCAGTCGATCGAGTCCGAGGCATACCGCAAGGAGCAAGAGATCAAGGGCAAGGCCGATGCGCAGGCGACGGGCATCTACGCGCTCGCCTACAATTCCAGCGCCGGAGCCGCGGATTTCTATCAGTTCGTGAAAACGCTAGAGACCTACAACAAGACCCTGAACAAAGACACGACCACGATCTTCACGACCAACAGCGATTTGTTCCGTCTGATGAAGCATATTGATGCTCCGCCGTCGCGTTAGGGCGACAAGATATAGGTTATTAGTTATTGGTTATTGGGGTAAGATTCTTCCCTAATAACGATTAACTAATAACTTATAACCTTATTCCTCCGGTGCGCCGCCGGGTCCTCCAGGACCGCCTGGTCCGCCCGGCATTGGAAAAGGCATCTCTTGCGGCGGAGCGTCTTCGATTTTCACCAGCTCCAGCTCGAAGATCAGCGTGCTGTTCGGCCCGATGTCCGGGCTGCCGCGCTCTGCGCCATAGGCGAGGTTATAGGGAAGAACGATCTTCCACTTCGCGCCCACAGGCATGGTGGTCAGGGCTTCCTTGAAACCATCGACGACGCGTTGCAAGTCCATTGGCACCGGCTGGCCGGGAAGGGAGGCATCGAACTCCTTGCCAGTGATAAGCGTGCCCTTGTAGTTTACCAGAAATTGCTTGTTGCCCTCGGTGCCTTCCTTCGGAGCCACGTATTTTTCGGTGCCGCCTTTTTCAAGAACTTCATATTGCATGCCGGACTTGGTGGTGATCACGCCGGGACGCTTGCCATTTTCCTCGAGGAATTTTTTACCCGCCTCCAAATTGACCGCTGCCGCTTGCTTTTCACGCTCCTGCAACATCGTGCCGAGCGCCATCATCGCACTTTGAAGTTCGGCTTCGGGGATTTCAGGTTTTTCACGGTTGAGCCCCGCCAAGAAGCCCTTGAGGAAGGTGGCTGGTTCGAGATCATCCGCACTGACGCCATATCTTGTCCCTAAATTTCGGGAAAAGTCGCTGCCCGTGCGCAAGCCTAGCATGTAGGAAGCGCCGGTTTTCATCTTTGCAGGATCCATCTTGGGAGCGGCGGGTTCCACCACTGGCGGAGTTGGCGCTTCCGGCTTTTCGGCGGGTTTCTGGGCGAAGCAATTTGCGGCAAGACCAATGGCCAGCGCGCCGGGAAGGATGTTGCGGATCATGAGGGTGGTTGGTAAGGCCGCGGAACTTAGGGATGCCCCCCCACCCTGTCCACCTTTCGTTTCACCATTTTTCCCGGGACATTCGGGGTTGATGACGACCCATCCTGCCCCTCACGAAAAGGCCGCCGCGGAGAAAACTCGTTCCCGGCGGCGGCTTGTGAATCGCTCGCAAATGAAATGCTTATTTCCGACGACGGCGGCGAAGCAGGGCAAGCAAGCCGAGGCCACCCAGAACGGCCGAGGCAGGCTCCGGAACCGCAGTGATATTTACGAAACTGTCACTGCCCCCAAGGTATTCGCCGGTGAAGTTCTCACCACCATCCTCAGCGTTGTAATCGATTTGCCAAGTGTTGAGTCCTGCCGTGAACGTGGTGTCATCGGCAATGGCATTTCCGCCGAACGTGAAGATACCCGAATTCCATGTGCCACTGTAATTGAAGAGCGAGAACGTCGTGCCCGCGGTGTATGCCGTGTCACTCAAAGCCAGATCGTCCATCGTGAGTGTGACAGTGCCTGTGAGCGTGAGATCTCCTGAAATGATCTGAAGATCGGCGCCGGAAGAGTTACCAACCGACGAGTCGATCTCATAAGCAAATGTGGAGCCGGTGAGGAAATTCACCGTGCCGCCCGACAAGGTTTGAACGGAGGCTCCCGGGGAGAGAATACCGCTGACATTCACCGCGCCGCTTCCCAGCGACCCCGTGCCCCCAAGCGTGCCGGAGGCTCCCACGGAATAGCCGCCCTCGCCGGTGTTGCTGCCATTGACCCGCAATATGCCACCGTTAACCGTCGTAAGGCCGGTGTAGGTGTTGCTACCCCCGAGCACCAGGGTTCCGGCGCCGGTCTTGGTCACCGTGCCTGCCCCGCTGATCGCGCCCGACAGGCTTTGATTTGCGGAACTGTTGTGATTCAAAGTCCCTGCGTTGGCGATGTTGCCCGCGTAGCTGCCGGAGCCGAGTTGGCCGGCGCCGCCCACTGAGAATGTAGTTCCGGTTCCAATCGAGGTATTGCCTGTGTAGGTGTTTACACCCGAGACGGTCAGGGTCGCAGTTCCGGTGGTCCCGCGGGTGGTGGAGATGTCACCGCTGCCGGAAATGATACCAGAGATAGTGCCGTTGTGAGCGACCGCTGTGTTATACCAATCGCGCAGACCGATGATGGTATTCGCGTTGAGCGTGATGGAACCGGTGTAGTCTCCTCCATTGCCGTTTTCGAAGCTGATGACACTGTTTGTGCCGCCACTGACGGTGATCGCGTTGGACGACGAAACCGCAGTACCTCCCTGCAAGGCAAATTCAGCCTCGTTGCCGATGTTGAAGGTGGCCGCGGCGTCAACTGCGCCCGTGGCACCATACTCGAAGTTGCCTCCGGAGGAAATGTTGACGGCACCGTTGAAGGTATTGGTCTGGCCTACCCGGAAGTTACCGGTGCCAATTCCCGCGAGTGTGCCGCTGCCCGTCAGGTTCAGCGTGCCACTGCCCAACAAGGTGTTTGCCGTGTCCATGAACAACTGGCCGGTGGTTGCGATGTTGATCGTGCCGCCCGCCCCAGCGACGGTGATGGCGTGCGTGTTTGTCAATCCGGCGGTCGTCCTAAGCGTGCCGCCGTTGAGCGTCACGGCCGCTGCGCTGGCACCCAGATTGTTGTCTGCGCCAACTGAGAGCACTCCGCCATTGAGCATGTTCGTGCCGGTGTAAGTGTTCACGCCGGAAAGTGTGAGGCTCCCGCTGCTGACAGTTACCGCCGTCTTGTTGGTCCCGCCATTCTGAATTACGCCGGCGTAAATGCTGGTGCCGGTGGTCGTCAACGTGGAATCGGAGGTGCCGCTGTTGGTCACCGTCGCGGCGTTGGTATTTTTGGTGATTCCTGACAGGGTCTGGTTAAACCCGGCCAAATCGAAGATGGCCGCTCCGCTCGCGCCGAGGTCAACAGATGCTGCGACAGGGATCGCGTTGGTCGCGCCAATCCTGACCGTGCCTTCGTTCACATTCAACTGGCTGTAGCTGCTGCCGGTGTTGGAGAAGACCACCGTGCCAATCCGGGAGGAGACGGCAACGGATGAGGTGACCGCGCCGGAGACCGTCAAGGTGCCACCGTTGGTGCCGAAGTGGCCGCCTGACGTAGGAATTGCGTTGATGGTGATGGGACCGCTGACCGTGGCATTGACGTTGAGGGTCGGCACCCAGATCACGCCCTGCGCAGTCGTGCCGGCACCGCTGTTGATCGTAATTGCGTTGGCAACGTTCACGCCGCTGCCCAGTTGCAACTGCGCATTCGTGCCGCCAATCGTTACCGCACCAGTGCCGAGCGCCGCGCTCGTGCTGGCCAACACCTTGCTGGCCGAGATCGTTGTGCCACCGGAGTAATCGTTGGTAGCGTTGGAGAGCGTGAGGAGTCCACCGTTGCCACTGCCGGAGTTGACGGTGAGTCCGCCGATGCCGGTGACTTGCCCGCTGATGGTGCCGCCCCGGACCGTGGCGTTGTTATACCAGTCGCGCAGGCCGACGATTGCATTGGCGTTGAGGGTAACGAGACCGGAAAAGTTGCCGGTCGTGCCATTTTCAAAGCTCAGCACGCTGTTGGTCCCGCCGCTGACGGTAACGGCATTGGGTAGCGAGGTGGCGTTTTGAACTGCCAACTCGCCTTGGTTACCAATGTTAAAGGTCGCTCCGGCACCGACGGCCCCAGCGATACCATACTCGAAGATGCCGCCGCTTGTGGCTGTTACCAAGCCCGAGTAAGTGTTTGTTTGGCCGATGCGAAGGTTGCCTGCGCCGGTGGTGGCCAAGGTGCCATTGCCCGTCAATGTCAGGTTACCGCTGCCAAGAAGCGTGTTAGCCGTATTGAAAAAATATTGGCCAGCAGCGGTGATATTGATCGTGCCTCCGGGAGCACCGACGGTAATGGCATGGGTATTAGTGATGCCTGCCGTGGTCCGCAGCGTGCCACCGTTGAGTGTAATCGCTCCGGCGGTGCCACCTGCGCCCCCGAGACGCAGGTTGTTATCCACCGAGACGGTGCCGTTTGTGATAA
>JANMJQ010000324.1:0-8207 GCA_031371445.1 Akkermansiaceae bacterium | reverse complement strand
ATACACCACCGCCGTCGGACGATAAGCCAAACGCACGAAGGCTCCGACCCCTTCCCCCGGATCGCCATGACTGTAACCGATCGATGGCCCGGCACGGAACACCATGTCCGACTTCGGCTTCTCCTTGCTGAGGAAAATGTTGTCGTCGTAGGCAAACGATAACATCGCCGCCAGTTCAAGACCACCCCGCCGCTTTGCTTGCGCGGGGTCAACGTACACCTCAGCGGCATTTTCCACGAGCCTGTCATCGACAGCTTGGGAAAATTGCGAGGCATGTATCGTTGGCAATGGCCCTGCGATAAAACAGGCCACCGCCAGAACAACCATCCGGGGGGAACATGGTTCTGGGAATGTCATTGCGGGGGGAGCAACGGCCAACTCATCGCGTTTTCACGCCCGCTTTACAAGACATTTCACCAAACCAAGTCATACGTGATCGCGTATTTCAAACCACTCGTCCGCTGGAGAAACAGATGCCATAGTTGCGTCCGTAGAAACTATTTAATATATACTAACTATTCGCGGTGGCTTCCCCCAATTTGCCACTTCCCCCCGATGCATTCATCCGTGCAAATACCATCGCCCCCCCCCTCCGCTTGCGAAGAAACATGGCTGGCGAAGTTTGACCGTATCGCCCGTCGCGATCCGTTAAGAACCGCTCTGATCTCAGACGGGCAACGGATATCATACGGTGAACTGGCCGTGCGCTCGTCGCAGCTTGCTTGCGTGCTGAACTCGCGTGGCGTCGGTTGCGGAACCTACATAGGGATCGGGCTTGGACGTGGAATGGATCTACTGTTGGCACTGCTCGGCGTTTTGAAATCGGGCGCGGCATACATTCCCATCGATCCGGCCTATCCTAGCGAGCGCATCGAGAAAATGATCCGCTCGGCGGCGATTGAACACATTCTCACCACCACTGCTTTTGCTCCAGCCTTCCAGGGACATTCACTCGTTCTCCTGGATCGTGTTGAATTGATTTCGGATGCTACCAAAATAGACGCCGAGCCATCCGGCAATGAGCCGATCTATGCCATCTTTACTTCCGGTTCCACAGGCGAACCCAAGGCAGCTTCGGTATATCATCGGGGATTCGCTAATCTTCTGGATTGGTATATCAACGAATTGGACTTGGGCGCCGATGATTGCACGCTGGTAATCAGCTCGCCCAGTTTCGATCTCACGCAGAAGAATTTTTTCGCGCCCCTCATCAGCGGCGGAACCCTGGTGTTGGATGCGGGTGATCTTTATGACATTTCGCGGATCACATCGCTCATTCGCGAACATGCCGTCACTCTTATCAATTGTACTCCCAGCGCGTTCTATCCAATCGTTGAAGCGGCTGCGGCTGATGGTTATAGTGCCCTCGCGACACTTCGCTTCGCAGTTCTGGGAGGCGAGCCAGTCGCCGTCGAACGGCTGCGTGGTTGGCTGACAAGCCCGGTTTGCAATGCGGAAGTCGTCAATTCATACGGCCCCACCGAATGCACCGACATCTGCGCCTTTCACCGCGTTCATCGGAACAACCTGGACGACCATCCATTTGTCCCGCTCGGACGTGAAATCCCAAACGTGCAGGTTAGCATCCGCGATGAGTCTCTTCATCCGATGCCCGATGGCGAGATCGGCGAGCTATGCATTTCCGGTGAAGGTGTCGGTGGCGGATATCTCAACGATCCGCAACGAACAGCCGCGGTCTTTTCGAATTCCTTATATCGAACCGGCGACCTTGCACGGCGGCTTCCCGGTGCTGTGTTGGAATTCCGAGGAAGGGCAGATCATCAGGTGAAGGTTAACGGCTTCCGAATCGAGCTTGGCGAAATCGAAAGTGCATTGGAACAGCATCCGGATGTTCGCCAGGCGATCGTGGTTGCGAACTCCGGACGTTTTGTCGCCCACGTCCAGGGCAGTGCCGCCGCGACTCAGCTTCGGGAATACCTCGCGGAAATGTTGCCCGCCCACATGATACCTTCCGAGTTCCGGGATGTTGGATCTTTTCCGATGACCCCCAATGGGAAAGTGGACCGCCGGGCACTCGCGGACCAAATGACGGGTACTGCGCCTGCGCTTGCGGCAACAACGGCTGCCGCGGAAGCCGATGTGCTGGCTCTGTGGTCTGAGATTCTCGGCCGGCCAGTCAACGATCCCACGGCCAATTTTTTCGATCTCGGCGGAAATTCCATCCACCTGGCTGTCGTTCATATGCGGTTGATGAAACTCACGGGCCGCGAGTTCCCGATTACCGAGTTGTTCGGGCTGCCGACCGCACGCTCGATCGCCGCTTTTATCTCTCCAGCCAATCGTTCCAGTGCTATGAAAAGCGCGCGGGACCGAGCCCAGCTGGCACGAGTTGCCTTCACCCAATTCCGACGACCCACACTTCGATGAACAACGAATCCCAAACTGCCGAAGCGATTGCCATCATCGGGATGGCCGGCCGATTCCCTGGTGCCGCAAACCCGGACGAATTCTGGCAAAATCTCATCGCCGCCAAAGACACGGTGACGCGCTTTGACGGACGCGCGGAAACTGCCGCAGGCAAATACGTGGGGGCCCGCGGCATGCTGGACGACGTGGACAAATTCGACGCCTCGTTCTTCGGAATCTATCCCAAGGAAGCCGAATTGATGGATCCCCAGCATCGCATCTTTCTCGAATGTTCGTGGGAGGCCCTGGAGGACGGTGGATACGACCCAATGGGCTATCCCGGCATGATCGGAGTTTACGCAGGCCTCAGCCTCAACACCTATCTGTTGCACAATCTCGGCAAGGGCCGTGACCTCGCCACGAATTATCAGGTTTCCGAGTATCAGACGATGCTTGGCAACGACAAGGACTTCCTGCCTGTTAGAGTTTCCTACAAGCTCGACCTGAAGGGTCCCAGCATGGCGATCCAGTCCGCATGTTCGACCTCGCTGGTGGCGATTTGCCAGGCAGCCACCGCATTGCTGGCCTATCAATGCGACATGGCACTGGCCGGCGGTGTTTCTGTTAGTTTTCCACAGCGCCGGGATTACCTTTTCCAGGAAGAAGGTATGGTTTCGCCAGATGGCACTTGCCGCGCCTTTGACGCGGAAGCGGCTGGCACTGTCTTCGGCCATGGCTGCGGCGTGATTTTGCTGAAGCGCCTGAGTGAGGCGGTCGCCGACCGCGATCCAATCCTTGGCGTCATGAGAGGCTGGGCGGTCAACAACGACGGCTCGGACAAGATCGGTTTTGCCGCTCCCGGCATCAACGCGCAGTCGGACGTCATCACGATGGCCCAAGCGGCCGCGGGGGTTGACGCATCGCAAATTTCTTATGTCGAAGCGCATGGAACCGGCACTCCACTCGGTGATCCGATCGAAGTCGCGGCCTTGACCAAAGCCTTCCGCGAAGGCGGTGCGGAGGGGAATTCGTTTTGCGCCCTCGGCACAGGTAAGACCCACATCGGCCATCTCGATTGTGCCGCCGGCGTCGCTGGAGTCATCAAGATGATGCAGCAATTCCGGCACGAGAAAATCCCGGCGCTGCTTCATTTCAAATCGCCAAATCCGCGCATCGATTTTTCCAACAGCCCCTTTTACCCCGTCGCAGAGACATGCGACTGGCTGCGCTCGGAAACACCACGGCTTGCCGGCATCAGCGCATTCGGCGTCGGAGGTACCAATGCCCACGTGATTCTGGAAGAACCGCCATTGCCTGCAATGACTTCGCCGGGGCGGAAGGAACATGTTCTAACGCTTTCCGCGAAGAGCGGACAGGCCCTCGATCAAATGGCGAAAGCTCTCGCCGCTTGTCTCGAAACGGAAAGCCCCGAACTGGCGGATGTCGAATACACGCTTGCCACAGGTCGCCGTGCGTTTTCGCATCGCTGTGCGGTCGTCGCCGCCGATCTGCCAAGCGCCATTGCCAAGCTGCGGGACACGCCGAAGTTTACCACCGTCCCCGCTACTGCACCCCGCATCGCATTCCTGTTTCCGGGGCAAGGTTCGCAGTACCTTGATATGGGCCGCGAAATCTACGATTCCGAGCCGGTGTTTCGTCAGGCGGTTGACGAATGCGCGGTGATTCTCAGACCTTTGTTGCGCCGCGATGTCAGATCCACCTTGTATCCGTCGGAACAAGAGCGCGAAGCCGCCAAGAACGATATCAACGAAACGGCCCTCACCCAGCCTTGTATTTTCGTCATCGAATATGCACTCGCGAAGTTGTGGATTTCGTGGGGCATCGTGCCCTCGCTGCTGATTGGCCACAGCATCGGAGAATATGTGGCTGCGGTTATTGCCGGATCCTTCAAACTGGAAAACGCGTTGCGTCTGTTGTCAACGCGCGCGCGATTGATGCAGGACCTTCCAGGCGGCAGCATGTTGGCAATCCGCTTGGGTGCGAACGACCTTACGTTGCCGGAAGGCATCGATCTGGCCGCGATCAACAGCGCCCACCTATGTACTGTCTCGGGTCCTAGCGAGGCCATCGCCGAATTTCAATGTGACCTTGAAGCACGCAAAATCAGCTGCCGGATGCTGAAAACGTCGCACGCCTTTCACTCATCGATGATGGAACCGATCGTCGGCACGTTCACTGACGAAGCATCGATGGTCCCGGTGAATCCGCCGGCGATTCCCTGGATTTCGACGGTCACCGGCAACCCGGTGGATGCGGCGACGCTTGCCGATGCCAGCTATTGGGCCCGCCAACTGCGGCACAGCGTCAATTTCGCGGGCGCGTTGGCAACGGCCTTTGCCGACAAAGACTTGATCCTGCTCGAAGTCGGCCCCGGCCAAGCCCTGGCGCCCTTCGCCCGCCAACACCCCGATCGAGGGACGGTACCCGTGATATCCACCTTGCCGACGTCGTCCGGCGATCTAACAGATTTGGGCACTGCCCTCGGCGAGCTTTGGAAAAATGGCGCGCCTCTGGATTGGCAGGCTTATTTTAGCGGCCAGCAACGGGCGAAACTTCATCTGCCCACCTATCGATTCGACCGGCAAAGTTACTGGATCGACAACTCGGCAATGCCCGAGACTCATTCCGTCGCGGCAACCTTGCCAGTAGCAACATCGGTTGCAACTCTCCCAAGCCCTGCGGTGCTTCCCCAAGTCTCAATCGAGGATCGCGCCGCTGACCTTCCCCGCCAATTGCGGGCGCTGGTATTGAATCTTTCCGGCATCGTTGTGACGGACGATTCAGCCACCTTCACCGAGTTGGGATTCGATTCGTTGTTTCTAACCCAAGCCAGCCAGGCTATCCAATCGCGCTTCGGCGTGAAGGTCACCTTCCGGCAAATGCTCGGGGAGCTATCGTCAGTTGAGGCCTTGGCCAAAGACATCGCGGCACAAATGCCAGCCACGTCCGTCGTCGCAGGTTCCGCAGCGGTTGCTGAACCCGACGCCGGAATTTCGGAACAAGCTCAAGCTGCGTCCGTGCAGATCGTTGCGCCGGCCAGCGGGCACTCCCTTGTCAGATGGCCGGCCCATCTTCCCAGGACCGATAAAGTCAACACGCGTTTCGGCCCCTACAAGCCCATCGACAAGGGGGAACAAGGTGGCCTAACAGAAGCACAGGCAGCCGCACTTGCGGCATTGATCGACCTCTACGTCGCAAAGACCCCTTCATCAAAAGCCTACGCCGCCAAACATCGTCCGCACTATGCCGACCCACGCGCGGTCGCCGGCTTCAAGTCGCTGTGGAAAGAGATGGTCTATCCGATCGTTTCGCAGCGCACCAAGGGTTCCAAACTGTGGGATCCGGATGGCAACGAGTATGTCGATATCACGATGGGCTTTGGCACCTATATGTTCGGCCACTCGCCGGACTGGCTGATTGAAGCCATTGAAAAGCAGCTCAAGAATGGCATTGAAATCGGACCTCAGTCACCCCTCGCGGGAAAACTCGCGTCGGCGATTTGCGAGCTAACAGGAATGGAACGGGTCACGTTCTGCAACACCGGTTCCGAAGCGGTTATGGCCGCCATGCGCCTGGCCCGGACCATCACCGGTCGCGACCGGATCGTCTATTTTGCCGGAGATTACCACGGGATGTTCGAGGAAGTGCTGGTTCGTGGCACCTGGGTGGATGGCGTGTATCGTTCGCAGCCGATTGCACCCGGCATCCCCCAATCGCTGGTGGATAACATCCTGGTTCTCGACTATGCTGACCCCGCTTCGTTGGAGATCCTGCGCACGCACGCCCACGAATTGGCGGCGGTCATGATCGAGCCGGTGCAAAGCCGCGCGCCCGGCCTGCAGCCGCGCGATTTCATGCGCGAAGTCCGCGACATCACGGAAAGGTCGGGCACTGCATTGATCTTCGACGAGATCGTTACCGGTTTCCGCTGTGCCCCCGGCGGAGCGCAGGCATACTTCGGCGTGCATGCCGACCTCGCGACCTATGGCAAGGTGCTCGGCGGCGGCATGCCAATCGGCGTGCTGGCAGGCACACGCAAATACATGGACGCTCTCGATGGCGGTGCATGGAATTACGGAGACGACAGTTTTCCGGAAGTCGGTGTCACGTTTTTTGCCGGCACATTTGTCCGGCATCCGCTGGCCCTCGCGGCCGCAAGCCGCGTGGTCGAGCACCTCAAGACGGAAGGTCCGCGCATGCAGATCGACCTTGCCGAACGCGTAAGCCGCCTTTGCCGCACGCTCAACGATTGGTTCGAATCCATCGAAGTGCCAATCCGACTGCAGCACTTCAGCGCTTATGCCATCGTCGAATATGCGGGCGACCTGAAGCATGCCTGTCTGCTTTGGTATTACCTGCGTGAACGGGGCATTCACATTTGGGAAGGCCGGCCGTTGTATTTCACAACAGCCCACAGCGATGAAGACATGGATCGCATCGTGAAGGGCTTCACGAAATCCGTCGCACAAATGCAAGCCGCGGGCTTCCTGCCCGCATCGGCCGATACCAGCGCAACAATGCCGCTTGCCTTCCCGAGGTTCGATAGCGCGCCGACAACCGAGGCCCAGCGCGAAATTTTCCACGCGGTGCTGATGGGTGACGAAGCGAACTGCTCGTTCAACGAGTCGAACATCATCCGCTTTGACGGCACCCTCGACAGTCCCGCCCTGAGGTCGGCTTTGGCGGATCTCGTCACACGGCACGCGGCCCTGCGAAGCAGCTTTTCCGCGGACGGAAGCACCCAGTTTTTCCATCCTTCGAAGCGAACCATCGAAATGATGGAACACGACTTCTCGAGCCTGGGGACGAATTCGCCATCCGCGTCGCTGCCGCTCACGTTGATCAAGAACGCGGAAAGTTCGATTCCTTTCGATCTCACTCAAGGTCCTCTGTTCCGGCTCCATCTGGTTCGCCTTTCCGCGGACCGTCATGAACTCATTTTCACCGCCCATCACATCATTTGCGACGGCTGGTCGTTTGGCATGCTTCTCGCGGAGTTGGCCACCGCTTACAATGCCCGCAAGGCCAGGCGCTTGCCCGTTCTGCCACCTGCCATGTCTTTCGCCGAATACGCGCGTTTGGAAATGGCAAACAAGGATGGTCCCGACGCGCTCACTGCTGAAAATTTCTGGATCGAGAAATTTGCGGATGGCACGCCGGTTTTGGATCTTCCCACAGACCGCCCGCGCCCGCGGGTAAAAACCTACAGCGGTGCAATGGAGGCCATCACCCTCGACGGGGAGTTGTTCAGCCAATTGAAAAAGGCGACTCCGAAACTGGGTGGCACTCTTTTCGCAACCTTGCTCGCTTCGTTCGCGGCGTTGCTGCATCGCCTCACCGGACAGGAAGATCTTGTCATCGGAGTTCCTGCCGCCGGCCAGACGCGCATCGGTTGCGACGAACTGATCGGCCACTGTCTCAATTTCCTGCCTCTTCGACTGCAACCCGCAGCGGAACGACGCTTCAGCGATTTCGCTGGCGAGGTGAAGGAGCAGGTCCTCGAGGCATACGATCATCAGAATTATACCTTCGGCAGCCTGCTCCGCAAAATCAAAGTCCCCCGCGATACGAGCCGCGTGCCTCTGGTATCGGTTATTTTCAACATCGATAAATCCGGCATCGATCAAATCCACTTCGACGACCTGAAGCTCGATGTCGCGACCAATCCGAAGCAGTCTGTCAATTTCGATCTCTTCTTCAATTTGGTGCAAACCGACGAGAGACTCATCGTCGAATGCGAATACAACACCAGCCTGCACGACCGCCAGACCATACGCCGCTGGTTGGGTGCCTTCGAGCGGATCATCGCATCGATCGTG
>JANMJQ010000305.1:0-4638 GCA_031371445.1 Akkermansiaceae bacterium | reverse complement strand
CCGCTTGTTCGGCTGCTCGCTCAGCTTCATCCAATTGTTGCCGGTCACCTGTGTCGATTCCGCAACCCGGCGCAAAAATGATCCGCGCGTTTCCGGCAGCGGCTGACAACGCAGCCAATGCCGAGACCGCGGAATCGTCATTACCCGCCGCGTGCCAACAGCCTAACAGATCGCGGCGGTTATCCGCCAAGGGGCCAATAACCGCGATGGCGCCTTGTCTCGCCAGCGGCAAAAGAGCGCCGTCATTTTTCAAAAGCACGATGGATTCCCGCGCCGCTTGGCGGGCCAAACCGCGATGGGCGCTGCAAAGATGAACCGCTTTCGCCCGCGCCTCGTCGCAACGGGCATAGGGATCGTCGAAAAGACCGAGATCCCACTTGAACTCCAACACGCGCAGCACTGCGTCGTCGAGCTTCGGCATGCTGATTTCATCCTTGTCCAACAGACCGGGAATTTCTGTTAGATAGGCATCAGACATCATGTCCATGTCGATTCCGGCGGCCAGCGCCTGCTTCGCCGCTTCGGCATTGTCAGCGGCAGTGCCATGCAAGAGCATTTCCGCGATCGCGTTAAAGTCGCTCACCAGCAGACCGCGGAATTTCCAACGATGCCGCAGCATATCTGTTAGAAGCCAGGCATTGCCGGTCGCCGGAACCCCATCCACAACGTTGAACGCGGCCATCGCCGTCCGCGCCCCCGCATCGATCGCG
Organism: Akkermansiaceae bacterium; assembly: GCA_031371445.1. Lineage (GTDB taxonomy): Bacteria > Verrucomicrobiota > Verrucomicrobiia > Verrucomicrobiales > Akkermansiaceae > Luteolibacter. The sequence goes on along the minus strand of JANMJQ010000305.1, from coordinate 3,928 downwards.
GCCTGGTAGGGTGGGAAATACGTTTCCTCCATTTCACGGCGACTCATGTCCACCGTGTGATAATCGCGGCCTGACTGCGACGCGCCATAAAGCGCGATGTGTTTGACGCAAGCCGCAACCGAGGCTGCATCTGTTAGATTTTCGCCCTGATATCCGCGGACCATTGCCGCGGCGATTTTCGATGCCAGCCACGGATCCTCGCCGGCGCCCTCCGCAACCCGGCCCCAGCGGGAATCCTGCGAGATATCGACCATCGGTGAGAACACCCAATGCAAGCCGTCAGCCGCCGCTTCGGTCGCCGCCGCCCGCGCGCAATCGCCGATCAAATCGAGATTCCACGAACACGCCATCCCAAGCGGAATCGGAAAGATCGTGCGGTGGCCGTGGATGACGTCGTAGCCGAAGGCCAATGGGATTTGCAGCGGACTGGCCAACGCGAATTGCTGCAGTGCTCGGGTTGCCGCGGGCGAATAAACGTTCAGCACCGCGCAGCAACGGCCTTCGCGGATCCGCTGTTCGAGATGGTCCGACCGCTTCATGCCGGTGACATCCATGCTGCCTGTTAGAAAATTCAACTGCCCGGCCTTGTCTTCAACCGACATACGGTCCAGCAACGCCTGCAGAAATGCCTGTTTGTTGGAATCCACGATCTGTCCCATGCAACCGGGGATTCCCTCCGAGGGCAAGTAAGGAGACCGGACGCCTACGTCCGGTCAAGATTGAAGGGACGTGACCCACGGCGAGGCGTTTTACGAACCATTTGATTCAATCATCCAACAGGGATGGATGTTGAAATCCAAGGACCCCATTACGCCGTCTCCCTGGGCATCGCGTGACTCATAGGCTGTGAGCTAAAGCGAAAACGTTTGACTGCCCACAGGCTTGTCTCTACTAGAAACGCCTTAGAAATGAAAAATGATCGCACTCCTTTGATGGCCATCGCGATGGCGGGCATCGTCGCACCGCTCGCGAACGCCGCGACCATTATCGAAAACCCGGATTACTCGGCGGACGCCTTTTCCCCGACCAATCTGGGCAGTGTCAATCCCACGGTGGATCAGATTCTAGCAAGTGTAAATTCCTCTGCGGGTGACTCCGTGGATGCCATGCAAGTGCTCGGCACGGCAGGGGCGCCGGTGATCCTGCCGTTTACTTGGAATGGCCCGTCCGATCCTCCTTTTATTTTAAATGTTTACGACAACTACAACTCCGGTCCTCTGGCCAGCAGCGGATACCTCAACGGCGCTGGGAACAGCAATCTCAGCTTCACCGTCCCGGTGGACGGAAACTACTTTTTTTTGGTAGTGCAGAACAGCTCGGAGGGAGGTGGGGGAATCGTGAATTACACCATCGGCACAAACGTGCCCGCGCCCGAACCTGGGGCCGCCGCGTTGATGACGTTGGGCATGGGCGTGACGGCCCTGCGTCGCAAACGCTAGAGCGCCAGGACAGATTCGTATTCCCGAACGGCGATGGTGATTCTCACAAGCGTTCTGAGCTCCACGGAAGTCGAAGCGGTCCGCGGATTTCTCAAACAAGCCGAATTTGTGGATGGCAAAGCCACGGCGGGTGCTGCGATCCGCGACCGCAAGGAGAACGAGCAACTCAAACGAGCGCCGGGCACCCCGCTGCCCGTGGACCAACTCGTGGTGCAGGGGCTGCTCCGCCATCCTGTACTCCAAGCCTGGGCATTGCCGCTGCGGATGTCCGGCCCGCTCTTCAATCGCTATGGCCAAGGAATGTCCTACGGGAACCATGTGGATAGCCCCGTCGCTGGCTCGAACCCGCCCCTGCGCGCGGATATCGCCCTGACGCTTTTCCTTTCCGATCCGGCGGAATACGACGGCGGTGAACTGGTGGTCGAATCCCCCGCCGGGCCGAAGACCATCAAGCTGGCTGCGGGCAGCGCCTTCGCCTATCTCGGCAACGCTCAGCATCGGGTCAATGAGATCACCCGTGGCGAACGGTTCGCCGCCGTGACTTGGGTTCAAAGCATGGTGCCCGACGACCGTTTGCGCGCTATCCTGTTCGATCTTGCCGCCGTCGAGGAATCGCTCTCAGAGACCATCCCACACACGCCGGAATTCGATCTGCTCTGCAAAGCCCGCCAAAACCTGACCCGCCTGTCCGTCAGTCTTTGATGTTGGCGATGGCTACGCTTGGAAAAGCGTCGGAAAATATGGAGGCCGGACGCCTACGTCCGGCCAGATTGAAGGGACGTGGGCGTCCCTTCTCCTTAGATCATATCACGCGTGACTTGGAACTTCGCGGCACAGCGCGGGCATTGCGGCAAACCAATGCCGTCTTGCCAAGCCGCACCCATCCTTATAGCAACTGACATTCGATGCCCGCGCCCGATTCCGTTCTCAAACTCTGCGAAACCTTTGCGGATCACCGGGATCATTACCGCCGTGGCACCTACAACGAGGCCCAGCTCCGCAAGGAATTCCTGGATCCCTTCTTCGCCGCGCTTGGCTGGGACATGGACAACGCCCAGGGCCACGCTCCGCAATACCGCGATGTGATTCATGAGGACTCCCTGCGCATCGGAGTCCATGTCAAAGCCCCGGACTACGCCTTCACCCTGCACGGCCAGCGGAAATTCTTCCTCGAAGCCAAGCAACCCGCCATTAACATCAAGTCGGACATCGATCCCGCCTACCAGCTCCGACGCTATGCCTGGTCCGCCAAGATGCCGCTCTCGATCCTTTCGGACTTCGAGGAATTCGCCATCTACGACACCCGCGTCAAGCCAGTCAAAAACGATCCCTCATCCAAGGCCCGCACCTTCTACTGCACCTTCGATCAATACGCGGAAAAGTGGGACGAAATCGCTGCCATCTTCTCCAAGAGCGCGATTCTCAAGGGCTCTTTCGATAAATACGCGGACTCCAACAAAAAGAAAAAAGGCACCGCCGAGGTCGATGCGGAGTTCCTTGCGGAAATCGAACGCTGGCGCGACCTGTTAGCCCGCAACCTCGCCCTGCGCAATCCCGCGCTCTCCGTCCGCGATCTCAACTTCGCCGTCCAGAAAACCATCGACCGCCTCGTCTTCCTGCGCATTTGCGAGGACCGCGGCACCGAGGACTACGGGAAACTCCGCAGCATCGCCAACGGCACCCAGACCTACCCGCGCCTGCTCGAACTCTTCCGCGCCGCCGACCAGCGCTACAACTCCGGCCTCTTCCACTTCTCCAGGGAAAAAGGCCAGGCCGAGGAACCGGACACGCTCACGCCCCACCTCGTCCTCGATGACAAGGTGCTCAAGGACATCATCGTCCACCTCTACTATCCCGACAGCCCCTACGAATTCTCCGTCCTGCCCGCCGACATCCTCGGCTCGGTCTATGAACAGTTCCTCGGCAAGGTCATCAATCTAACAGCCGGCCACCGCGCCGTCGTCGAGGACAAGCCCGAAGTCAAAAAGGCTGGCGGCGTTTTCTACACGCCCAGTTATATCGTCGATTACATCGCCAAGCAAACCGTCGGCCCGCTTATCGATGGCAAGACACCGAAACAGATAGAATCCATCCACGTTCTCGATCCCGCCTGCGGCTCCGGTTCCTTCCTGATCGTTGTCTATCAATTCCTGCTCGACTGGTATCACCAATTCTATATCTCCCACGATCCCGAAAAACTCGCCAAAGGCAAATCCCCCGTGCTCGTCCAGGCCCGTGGCGGCGGCTGGGCGCTCACCACCTCCGAGCGCAAGCGCATCCTGCTCGCCCATATCGTCGGCGTGGACATCGACAGCCAAGCCGTGGAAGTCACCAAGCTCTCGCTGCTCCTCAAAGTCCTCGAAGGCGAAACCACCCAAAGCGTCCAGCGCGAGCTCATCCACCAGCGCGTCCTCCCCGATCTGGGGAACAATATCAAGTGCGGGAACTCGCTCATCGGCTCCGATTTCTATGCCCAAGCAAGCCTCCCC
>JANMJQ010000288.1:0-43199 GCA_031371445.1 Akkermansiaceae bacterium | reverse complement strand
GCGCTCCTGCTCAGCGGGTGAAAACCGATCCCTTTGCCACCACCCGGACCCGCCATCAAACGCCTCGCTCAAAGGTGCCCCACGAACTCGCCCATTTTCCTTTTTAGGGTGATCGCGGATTTTCATGCCGGGATGCAATCTTCCTGAGCAGGTCGGTGATCGTGGCCGTGGTTTCCGCAAAGGACTCTGCCGGTTCGCCCGGAGCGGGTTCCGGACGTAAGGGCCGGAGTGCGACAAGTTCGGTGAACAGGTTCTCATACCGCCTCGCTTGTAAATCGAAGCGGAGATGATCCTCGGCGAATTTTCGGCAATTCGAACCCATGTCGCCGTCCCACAGAATCTTGGCGATGCCTTGGGCGAAGCCGTTGACATCGCCAACCTCGAACGAGTGACCCGTTTGATCGTCGATCACCATTTCCGGGATGGCGCCGGTTTTGAATCCGACGACCGGTGTGCCACACGAAATGGCTTCCGCAGTGGTGTTGGAAAACGTCTCTTCAAGCGACGGAACAATGACGACGTCCGCCGCGGAATAGGCGTAGGAGAGCGACTCGGTCTCCCGAATGTATCCGAGGGCGTGTTGATCGAAGGGAATGTCATCCGTGGCGGAAGTCTTCCGCCCGACGAGCAGGACGAGCGGATTCAAATCGGGACAGGTCAATTTCAACAGGGCGAGCGCCGCCGTGGCTTCACGATGGCCTTTGACCTCGCTCGAATAGGAGGGGACGAAGGCAATGATCTTGCGATCCTGCGGGAGTCCGAGCCGCTCGCGGGATTCCTTCCGTCCCCGCGGTTGGAACACGTCGGTCTCGATCGAGTTGGGAATGACCTCGATCCGGCAATCACGGAACAGCGGTGCCCGCCGGATGACCTCGGCGGAATGCCGACTCAACGCGACGAGCGTCAGGTTCTCGAAATTGTAGTTCCTCCGCTTGGCCATGAGAACCTTCGCCGGAAAGTTGTCCCAGTTGTCCACGAGCTGCGGGCAATTGGCGCACTCTCGCATCCATTCCTCGCAGCCGTGGAAATAATGGCATCCTCCCGTCAGCGGGAACATGTCGCGCAGAGTGAGGACCACCGGCTTGCCGCAGCGGGTCAGATAGGCGATATTTTCGATGGACAGGAAACGCGCCGTCCAATGCAGGTTGACGATGTCGGCCGTCTCGATCCATTCCGCCAGCTTGCTGTTGAGTATCACCGGGTGGTTGACGGTGAACATCGTGAGATTGGGCTTGCTGTTTGTCGCTTTCTGAAGAGTCGCCCAGCGGTCGTCCTTCATTGTCGGGTGGGGGATGACACGCACCCCCAGCTCCACCTTGTGGTGGCGGACCGTCGTATGGATCGTCGGTCGCACCACATCGCCGGCTAGGAGTCCCTTGTGGAGCCGGTAGGCGGCGTATCCGGCTCCCTGCAAGGTGCTGGTCGAAAACAAGGCGGCCTCGATTCCCGTTCCCGTGACGCGGAAAATCGACTTGGCCAGCGCCAGCAACTGGTTGTTTTCGCTGAACGTCGCGAGCCGTTGATCCGCGTAGTTCTGATTGTCCTCGAAACAGGATGGATCGTCGATGGCCGCGAGAATGGCGGCGGCGAGGGCACCGGGATCGCCATGCGGCACGATACGGGCGAATCGATTCGGTTCGCCAACGACCTCAGGCACGCCGCCCGCGTCGGTCACGATGACCGGAAGCCCGGCCGCGATGGCTTCCAGCACCGACATTCCGAACGATTCGGTGCGCCCGAGGGTATCGTCGCTGTAGGTTGACGGATGGACGAACAAATCGTGGCGACCGAAGAAATCCGGATTCTTCTCGAAATCCACGAAGGGGATGAGTTCGACATGGGAGTCCAACTTGAGTTCGACGATTTGATCGGACAAATCCTGGAGGAGGTCACGACCGTTCGCGAATACGATGGTCAACCTGACGTCCACCATCGTCCGGGTCCTCACGAGGGAGAGCGCCTGGACCAGGTGGCGGTGGCCTTTCAAATCGATGAGGCGTCCGAGCGACAGCAGTTTGACCGGGTTTCCCGGAATCCGGACCTGTCCCGGCTTCCGATGGGCCCGGAAACGCGGGTTCACGGTGTTGTTGACTAAATCGATTTGCCCGGGAGGCACGCCGAACCCGACCAGCTTGTCGCGGAGGAAACGGGAAACGGCGGTGAACCGCGTGTCTTCACGCTTCACGTATTGATTCAAGATGTAATCGCGGTAGGGCCCGTCCGTCTGGAGTTGGAAGACATCGATGCCATGCGTCATGCTCAGGATGGGAATCCTGATGCCCAGCGGCTCGATGCGTTGCGCCAGCTTCCAGGTGTTCAACGCGAAGTGGCCGACAATGACATCGGGTTCCAGCGACTCGAACAGGTGCCGGTAGATCGCGTCGCGGGTTTCGCGGTTGAAGGTCGCCCAAGGTAAGTGGATGCCCTTGGCAAACGGGCGGATGTCGTCGAGCTGGGAATAATCGAACAGCACGAAATTGTCGAATCCGGTCCGGGTTTCCAGACGGACGAGCAAATCATAAATGAAAGTCTCGGAGGGGGCGGAGAAGACCGAAACGAAATGCAACAGGGTTCTCACGCTCCCGGCTTTGCGGAGCGCGAGCGTCGCGTCGATGGCCGCAATGATCTCCGAAAAACAGCCTCTCTTGGTGGCCATGCGGATCGCGGTCTTAGGGATATCGAGTTTGCAGCAGGCTTCGAGGTATTTCAGGAAAAGGCCTTGCGAGCCGTTCTCGGGCAGGTGGAAGTTGTCGCGATCTCGGAAGCAGTGATTCAGGTAGTTCGCCAGCGCGGTCCGGAAGCGTTCTTCATCCGGATATTTCCCGGCGATCGCCAGAATGCGGGGTAGGCGTGTCGGATTGAAGCGGAGCAGGTAGATTTCCCCGGCCTCCTCGGGCGCAAGGAAAGCGAATTCCTCGCAGTAGCTGCTGACGACCTCCGAAACGAAGAGTTCCCTGCGGGCGGGGGTGTCGCCGGAGGATAAACCATCGTCCGCGAAAGTGAACAGCGGCTCCGGAACGTGATCAAAACGCACGTTTTTTTGATACGCGGTCCGCATCCACACGGCATCGCTGACAATCCTGTAGTTTTCGGAATAGGGGCCGACGAGATCATAGCACCGCCGGCTCACTAGGAAGGTGCCATGATTGAGGTTGAGGTGGCCGAAAAGAATCCCCGGGTCGATGCCACGGGACGCGACCGGGCGGTCGCCGTGGTGGTAGTTGCTGAAAACTAGCAGGCTCCGTTGCTGGCGTGCCACGGCAACGGTCTTGCTGACGAATGATGGGTCGTAAAAATCGTCCGAGTTCAGCAAACAGACATAGCGGCCGCGGGCCAGCTGGATGCCCTTGTTCATGCCGTGATAGATCCCGCCATCGGGTTCGGAAACGTAGTAATCCACCTGGGACGCATGGTTCTGGATGATCTCGAGGGTGGGCTCGTCACTGCCCGCGTCGATGATGACGTGCTCGACATTCGGATAGTCCTGATCCAGGACGGAGCGGACGCAGCGCTCGAGGGAATCGGGATTGTTGAAGACAACGGTGACGATGGAAACGAGTGGATGCTCCTCGGTGTCGGCCTTTGGTCGGCCCGCGAGGCGGAGGCCTCCTTCGGCTTTCCGGTTGCCGGTCGTGTCTGGATACCGGTCGTAAATGCCACAGAACCGCGTGGGCAGCCCGGCGGCGGGAAGCTTTCCGCAGTCGTGGGGTTGCGGCGAAAGGCTGGCGAGGCGCGATTTCAAAAAAGCCAGATCCGGGCACAGCTGCAAGGCGTCTCGGATCGAGCTGGCGGCTTTCTGGCGCTGACCGAGAGAGATCAGGATTTCCGCCTTCTTGTCATGGTAAACGTGGAAATCGCTGTGCTCGAGGATCGCCTGGTCGGTGAGTTCCAGCGCTTCCTCGAAATGACCGAGGGCGATGAGATGGTTGATTTCCTGAATCATCGGGTCGCTGAATGAATGCGGGTTTGGCGTGGGGAGAGCATCAGAAATCGCGTTTGCAGAACCAGTCGTCCGATTGCGCCTCGTGGCAGATGTAGCCGTGGGATTCCAGCAGGCTGCCTTCGGCCGGAATGCTCGACCTGTGGAAATGGACGGGTTGGGAATCAGGAGTCACGATCTCGCAACGCGCGCTCCAGCCGGGGCGGGCGGGTAGATTGCGCTGGAGGCATTCGAACTGGGATTTGTCGGCTTCGACCAGCCAAGCGGGGGCGGGTGGCGCATGAAGCAGCCACTGAACCAGCGGGCCGGCTCCGGTGCCAGCACCTACGAGAAGAGCGCCTTGCATGGGAGCCACGGCGCGAAGCGTGTCGAGCCACGAGTTCAACGGGGGTGGACTCATGGGGCTGACGGAAGAGGATTCTGATGGCTGCGGTTGCGTGTTTGCTTGAAGCTTCTCAATTCGCCGCCCAGGGCGAAGGGCATCACGAACCAACCCCATGGGGTGCGACCGTGCTTCACCAGGACACTTCCCAAGCGATATGACAAATGGTTTTTCACGCGGTTGGCTTCCTGGGCGTCCTCATAGGTATGGATCGGAGGCTGCTTTTGCGGGGCGCGGCGTTTTTTCTCCAGGTGATACCGGCGGATCTCGCCCGCCACGGCGAAGGGCATGACCAACCAGCCGCCGATGCTGCGCGAGCGGTTGACCAGTGTCGCGCCGAGGCGGTAGGAAAGTTGTTGTTTGATGCGGTCCGCAGCTCCCACGCCTGCCAGTGGAGCGGAGGTTTTGCGGGTGGTTTGCGGCTGTTTTTGCCAGACCCGGCCCCTCATGTGGAGGTACTCGAGCTGTTCCTGGATTTGATGCAACTGGGTCAACTGCAGGGACCGTTCGTGATAAAGTTGGGCGATGATCTCACCCGTGAGCCGACGTTGGGCGACCAAGGCCAGCCACGCCTGTCCGCTCTCTTCCGGCGGCGTTTTCCCGGGGTGGAGCGGCAAGTTGGCCGCAGCCTGCAACTCTTCATAAAAGTGCAGGTAGGACGGGTGATCGCCCAGATAGCGATCCAGCAGATAACGTTCGGCCGCGCCCGCATGCAATGTCCGCAGGGCTTTGGCCGGGGCGCAGGTGGTGAGAGCCAGCGCGCGCTGGAGAGTTTCGAGCCGCAGTGCCGGGGTGCCCGTGCTGGTGTCATCGAATGCGGCCCGGGACTTGCAAGGGGTCTGCAGGCGTCGATCCAGTTGATCGAACAGCTCATCCGGCGCTTGCCGCACCTGGCTTGAGTTCACCAACAGGCAGCGGTCCGGGTGGTGGAGAAAAAACCGGAGCATCGCGCCATTGTAGGCGGCCCAGTTGTCCAGCCACTGGCGGGCGCGGGATTCATTGGGTTCCGCAGCACCGTGAATGGCGGCTTCCTCCAACGCCCGCTGCGGTTCATCGTACACCAGCACGAAGGCGGCCAGCGGGTCGAGTTCACGCCAGTGGTCGAGCAGGTGGATGGACTGCGTGTCGGCCCAGCCCCAAAGTTCCAGATCCAGATTCCCGAGCAGCAGGTCCGCCGCGATTCCGCGCCAGACGGGGCCGGCCACGATTTGCTGATAGTCGGACTCTTGGGTATGGATGCCGGATGGCGCGGGATGGTGGGCCCGACACAGCGAGTCCGTGATTTCCTCGGGCAGGAGACCCTCCCGCAGTGAGGGCAGGGGCGGTTGCATTCCGTAATGCCGTAACCGCGCTTCAACTTCAACTATCCCAGCGGCCGAGTGTCCGACAATGATGATTTTGTTCATGTACAGCGATTTTTGAGACGGCGCAAACACCCATCCTGGGGACTCACGCGGGCAGATGAATGATTTTGAGTTTGCAAGGCAAGGCTAATCTATACCGGCGTTTCTTAGGGCCGAAATGTTCAAACCACGGGTGCCTGCGCTTCGTCGCTAGGGGGTCGGCGGAAAAGCAGCAAGGCGCCCGGCTCCGCATGATCCGGGGGTGTCGCCACGGGTTCGAACCCCGCGCTTAGGAGGATCCGGTGGACCTCATCCCGAGTCGTGCCGCCGTCACACAGGGGCGGGTCGCACGCGCGGAGGGCGATCCAACGGAAACCTCGCAGCAGGGTGGGGGGGCTGGCCGCGAGCGCGGCGGCCTCGCCACCGTTGAGTTCCAGCACGAGCAGGTTGTTTGCGGCGGTCAGGTCGGTGCCTTCGCAGACCTCGGCGATGGTCGTGATGGTGACGGGACAGTCGCGGATGATGCGAAGCGCGGGCATGCACTCCAGCAGTCGGCACGGCCGGGAAAGCCAGAGTTGGTCGTGCGCCTCGCTGTCCGCGCGGGCATTGCGGACGATGAAGGCGGTGTTACTGCCGGAAGCCCCCGCGATCACAGCTTGGACCACGGAAACCCGGCCATCGCCATCCTCCAATTCCCGCAGCGCGGCGACCGGCTCGGCGAGGGCTTCGACGAGCAGCACCTTACCGGCTCCCAAGCGGCAGTAGTCCTCGAACTCGTTGCAATGGCCGGCCCCGAGGTGGACGACCGTATCGAGGTCGGTGCTCTCGGCGGCCACCGCGAGAATGGCACCCTGCATCGTCGAATGATGACGGCCACGAAGGTTGAGGCTAGGGGTGGCCCTGAGTGTGGCGAGTCCGGCTGACCCGGCACGCGGGCGCGAAAGGGTGATTCCATCCGCCAGGCACCTGGCGGGTCTTGCCATGAGCGCGACGAACCCGGACTTGAGTCGTCCGGCTACCCGGTCACTGTCGAAATGCCGGCGGGCGAAATCCTGGCCCGCGTTTCCAACGTCGGTGCGTTTCTCGCCGTCCAAGCTCAAGGCGATGGAATCCGCCCAGTCTGAGGGCTCGGTTCCATCCATCAGGAAGGCGTTGACGCCGTGTTCGAGCGATTCTCCGAAGCCCTGACGGCAGGTGAGTACGGGTTTGGCCATGGCCATCGCCTTGACCAGCCGAGAGGGCAGGCGGAAGCGATTGAAAGAATCCGGCAGCCCGGGCGAACAGACGACATCACAGGCCTTGAGCATTTCCATGTAATCGCCATCGGTGGCACGGCCGATGTCCACGAAGGCGATTTCCGGCAGCAGCCGTTCCCGCGCCATCCGGGCGACTGGCAGCGAGGATCGCGCCGAGGAAACGACCAAGGCGATCGACCGCCCCGGCTTCGCGGCCACTTGGTTCAAAGCGTCTAGAAATGCGGCATATTCATCGGAGTAGCTGTAAAGAGACCCGCCGATGAAGAAAACCACCCTGTGCGGCTCGATCCCCTTGCGGTTGAGAATACCGGCCCGTTCGCCTGCGGTGGGCGGCAATCGTTCGAAATCCGCCGCAGAAGCCACCGGCGGCACCACCAGTGTCGGCACCTCGTATTCACGTCCCAACCTCGCTTCGAATGGATACCAGATGGCGGTGTGAAGTGATGCCAGACGGTAGCACAGCGCACGCGTCACCGGCTCCACCCACCGGTCATGGCACGGATCGAGCAGCACGCTCAGACTGTGGTTCAAGTCGATGGCCGCCAAATACCGGGTGATGTCATTCAGCGCGAGTTGCGGCTTGTCCACTAGGGGCAATATTTCCGCCGCCGCCTTGCCATGATGGGTTTCATAAACTTGGACGTCATCGTCCTCGGACTGCATCGCGAGCCGGGCTCCGGTCAGGACCATGATTTCCAATGCCGCGCGCTGAGCTCGAGTGCGGACGCCGTTCTCATAAACGATGTCCGGCATGAACGCGGTGACCGCTTCCCGAACCGAGGCGGCGAGCCGGACGCCTTCGAACGCGAGGCTGTGCCAGCTCACGCCGTTTTCCGTGGGCGGGCATTTGCCTTCGGCGAGGACCATCACCTCGCAATCGAGGCGGCACAGCGACCACGCCAGGTTTTGAATGTAGCGGCCGGAAGCTGCTTGGCGTCCGCTGGGAAGAATGATCAAGATCCTGAGCGGTGCGGCTGACGCGAGGGCGGCAGGGGCCAGCTCCGGAACGGACGGCGAGGGGTGTGCCGCCGGTTCCGCCAAGTGGCGGATCAGGTCCTCGATCTCGCAGACCCCGCGCCCCGGCACGAAATAACGCGAATGCTCCAGGTACAACAGGTGGAAAATCTCCTCGAGCGAGCGCCGCCGCTTTCTTCGTGGAATGACCACATGATCGGTGGTGAGTCCCCAGCCGGCGTAGAAAGGCACCGCGAAACAATCGACCTCCCGGCCCGCCAACAGCGCCTCGAATCCCCACCGGGACGTGCAGACGAACACCCTGTCCACCACCTCGAACAGGCGGAATGGATTCACTTCGAAATCGACGAGCGTCACATGCGACGGCAGCGGATCGGGCAAGGCGCGCCCCAAATAGGATCCCTGTCCTCCGGCCATGGCAGCCGGGTGGAGCCTCACGATGATGTCGTGGTCCGGTATGGCGAGCGCGGCTTCGCACATCCGCTCGAAGCTGCGTGCGCCGCCTAGACCCATGTCCACCGACTCGTCGGTTAGCGGCTGGTCCACCAGCAGAATCCGCTTCCTGCCGCTGGCGGGGAGAATTTCACCCAGCTCGCGGCGGGGAGCATCGTTGTAGCGGGAAAGCCGCTGGCGGACGATGTCCGCCGCGCAGCTCGTGGTCCGGCTGGTTTGCAGGCCGGTGAGGTGGTAGTCGTCCGAGTTCAGTCTGGATTCTAGGAACGACGGGCGTGTCGCATCGAAGTAAGGGGAATCCGGACTGATGATGATCGACTGTGCATGATCGCCGCCACCCCGGTGGGAGCCTAAGAATCCGCCCTCAATGCAGAGGAGTGGCTTCCCGCTCCCGGCGGCCAGCCGGCGGGCGAGGTTTTGGCCATGGGCGTCAGTGCCGTTTAAAGTGGCGAAAACATCGACTTCCACCGCTTGTCGCGGATCCCGCAACGGGGCGATACACTCCGCGAAGTCCAACATGGCCGGGATGGACTGATGGCCCTCGGCGAGGCTGATCGGCAGCGATACCCGGCCTTTGCCGAATGGCTCCACCCTGTCCCGGAACAAATGCGCGGTGAAGTGTTCCGCGTCGGTCCCGCCCGGTGGTGCTGCCGGCCGCAATGTGGCGAGCGCCTCCGACAAGCTGGCATCATCGGGAAACTTGAGGATGCCCTCCGCTAGGATTTCTTCCGCCCGCTGGAACAATCCTTCCGCGCAAAATGACATGCTGATCCGATGGTGAACCGCAGGGCCGTGGGCATCCGGATGGCGCTCGATGAGCTCGAGTCCCTGTGCGACCGCACGGGCGTGAAAACCCGCCGCCAGCGAGATTTTCCCAAGCCTCTCCTCCAGATAGAAATCCTCCGGATACAGGGCCATTCCCCGCCGCACCAAGTCCTCGGCATTCTTGAAATCTCCCTGGGCCAAATAGCAATCGGCCAGATTCTTGAATGCCTTGGCGGGTGATTGATCACCACCGAGATCAATCACTCGCCGCCACCGGGACCGCACGGCGGACGGCTCACCTAAACTCGCGGCGATCACTGCATGTTCCATCGCCAGCCACAGATCACCCGGATGGACCCCGACTCCGCGTGAGCTGATCGCGTCGGCCCCGGCGGCATCACCTGCGGCGCGGAGTTCTCCCGCGACCCGCCGGAACGCGCTGGGAGGACATTTCCTTTCGTCCTCGCGCAGCAAGACCGCCCGCCAATCCGGCTCAACAGGCGGCGCGGGCTTGAGGGCGGCACGCAAACGCCTCACCAAGCGGGCGATGAAGCGCGGGATGGGAGGCCTAGTCGGCGCGGGACTTGGGTCAGGATCGCCTTTTGGAGTGGATGTCATGCCTGGCTTTGCTGGAATGATCCGGGGTGGATGTTGACTGGCGGTTTCGACGAGCGGTCAGGGGATGATCCGGCCGGTCAATTGCCCCAGTGCTTCATAGATCTCGTATTCGCGTGCGAGATGTGCCCTCACGGCGGCCAAGGTTGCCGGGGTGAGAGCGGCGACGAGGTTGCGGGTGGGTTGCGGTGCGACGTGAAGCGGGCGGTAATGGGTCTCCCGGAGCGCGGGCGCGATTTGCGTCAGGGAACAAAGCTGCGACACGAACGCATCCGTCTCACCAATCTCTTTGACCACCGCAAAGCGTCCGGCATGTTCCCTGACGAAATCCGCGCTCTTGAAGTAGAACTGGTAGCCGTGCTTGATGTGCCGGATGTGCTCGAAGGCGAACATGGCGGCGGACTTGATGCGCTCGTCGGTCGAGGCCAGCCCGTTGAGCACTTCCTCGGCGGAGGAGAAGAAGCCGAAGGAGACGGCCTCGGCCACATCCCACATGCTGTTGTACTGCGGCCGCCCCATCCTCAACCTGCTGTTGATGCCGCTGATCGTCCGCTCGATCGGGTCTCGGATGATGAAGCAGAGCTGGATTTTGGGGAATTCCTGGAAAATCAGCTCCGCCGTCCAGCCGTGGGGAAAGGTGACGGGGAATTTCCCGCCGGCACTCATGACTTTCGCGCCAAACTTGGAAATGCTGGTGCCGCCGGTTTTGGGAATGTGGATGAAGCCATAGTTCTTCAGCCGGAGCTTGTCCGCCTTGGCGGATTTGAGAAATTGTTCTTTGCGCTGGTTCATGGTGGGAGTTGCCGGATGCGGCCCGGGGCCTACGCTTTCAATCGGGAGATATAGCGCCGCCAAGGCTTCTTGAAGTGGTTGATGAAAAAGCTCTTGAGCGGTCCGCGGGGCGGTGCCGGAGCGGGCGCGCACCCGTTCAGATCCACGCCGATCATCAGCCCGAGGCGGCCGTTCACATAGCTTTTTTCCGTGATGGAAGACAACGCCGAGACTCGCCCGAGCGGGAGGCTCACGTCGTTCCAATTGAGATGGGTGACCATGATGTCTTTGTAGGCGTGCGACCTGCGGTCCTTGAATTCGCGGAAAAAATCGGTCGCGGTGAAAAAGGAATATTTCCTGGTGACGATCCAGGCGATCAAATTCCTGACGGCTCCGGCCGCCGGCGGTTCGCCGCCGCCGCCCGCCAACAGCCGCACCGCATCCCCGAAACTCGCGGCGCGCTTGCCGGTCGCGGCGACGTTGTAGAACGCGTTGCCGATCGTCACGGTGGGCTTCCCGTGGATCAGTGCCAGCAAGCCGACCCCGGAGTTGTAACAAACCGTGGCGTCGCAGGCATCGATGACGGCATGGACATTCTCAGCGTTGTCACAGACGACGAGATTCTCCGGGCCACCTGCGAAGGAGTCGCGATTCAAGGGATGGGCTTTCACGACGAATACAATCTCCGGATGGGCCAGCGCGGTCCCGCAGACCGACGCTTCGAATTCCTGGTAGCTTTGCGTGGGCGACACGAATTGGGTCACGGCCATGTCGTCGGCCAGTTGCAGCGGAATGAAAATGCGCATGCCGCCACCGGTCGCGAGGTCCGCGTGAGCCTTCCGCGTTTCCTCGTATCCGCTGAGATTTTCCAAGGTCCATCCGCCGCTGCGGATCTTGAGGCAGATTTCATCGGCCGCCGCCAGTGCCTTCGCGTCCAGATGGTGGGAGTGGCTGTCGTAGTTCAGGAAATCCGGGTCATTGTAGGATACGTCCGGCGCATAGTAGATCGTGGATGGCAGGGCTCCCCGCTCGACGACGACCACCTCCACCCCGCATTCCCGCGCGAACAGGAATAGCCCGTGAAACGCCGAGTGCGATTTCATGTACGGATTGAAGATCATGAAGAGATCCGCCCCGCCGGCTGCGATTAACTTCCTAGCAGCTTCGAGGCTTGCGCCGGATTCGTCGGTGATCAGCTCCAGCTTGTAGCCGAGGGCGCGGAAGGGAAGGAAGTAACCATAGTGCTCCTTGTCCTTGCAGACGCACAGGGCCGTCTTCGCGCGGGGGATGTGGTCGATCATCGCCAGGTTTTCCGGGGCCTCGAGGTATTGCGAGACGGCCCCCCTGAAAGTGTTCCGGCTCCAGTCGTTGGAATCCCGCCACGGATCTCCCGGCGGACAGGGATGCCAGAGATGAAACGCCTTGAAACCTGCGGATTCGCCGCGAAACGACACCGCCTCGCCCAAGCGGCGGAAGCCGGCATACGGCCGGGGGCCGAGAAAGGCGGTGCTGGCGGGCTTGTGGATGTCGGCGTCGAGCTGACCGGGCAACAGCGCGTGCTTGGTGTAGAAGGCCATGCGGATCATCAGCTCGAAGTCTTCGGATCCATGGCCCCTGAATCTTGAATCATAGCCCCCCACGATCTGGAAGAAATCGCGCGTGCAGAGGAAATTGTTGGAATAGGGAGCGATGAAATCGGTGACGGGCGGGTACACGCTTTCGGTGGCGATCACTCCCAGTTGTTCCAAATATTTGTGCCGATCCGCAGGTAGGGCCTCACTGAATCCGCAGGAGCTGTCCTCGGTCAGGTGATAGGCGGGAAGATTGATCACGATGTCCCGGACCGCCCTGAAATCATGATCGCTCGCATGGCGGGCGAGGTCGTCGTAGTGGCCGGGCTTGCTGAAGAAGTCGATGTCCGTGAAGTAGAGCAGGTCCGTCTGCGCGGCGTTGGCTCCCTGGTTGCGCGCGATGCTCAGGGAGAACACCCCGGGATCGGCGATGGGCAGGTAGGTGAGGCCGTCCCGCTGGCAGATCCGGCGGATGCGTTCCGAGTATTCCGGTGCGGAGCCGAAATCGACGATGAGGAATACCGGTGCCGGTTCAAAGTGGGCTGCCAGGATTTCCAGCCGCTCGATCACCCACGGGTTGTTGGCATGAGCCCGGATGCTGATGACCGCAGTGATGTCCTTGCTGTCATAAACGCGGTCGCCCGAGAGCAGGCACGGAGCGAAGTTCGGGGACCGCTGCTGGTGAGGGAACATGCTGGAAGTCGGAAGGCTGCCGATGAAGGCTCACGCTCGTTCAAAAACCGATTTGGTCAGGGCGCGGAGAATGAGGAACAGCATGATGCCGAGGCACAGGATGCTGGTGGTCGCGTAGGCGCGGCGCGGGGTGGCGACATCCTCAGGCAGATAAGGATTTTGAATGACGGTGAAAAACCGAGAACGCGACGCCGCCTCGCTGCGGTTTTTCTCCAGCATCGCTTCGGCCCCGGTGCGCAGCCGGATCGCGAAATCCAGCCGGATTTCAAGTTGCTTGAACTCCATCAACGTCTGGTTGAGGCGGTCCTTTTCCGGGCCGGTCAGCTTGGTACTCTCCACGTCGATCAACTCGTTCACGGAGCGGATGCGGCTGCGGATGCTGTCGATGCGCGGCGAGTTGGGCGAATCACGCAGGATCGAGGACAGTTCCGCTTCCGACTTCAGGTTATCCATGCGCAGTTCCTGCACCACCTTGAGGCTGCTGGTGATCGCCTCTTCGGGGTTGATGAAATTATGCGCGTTCTGCATGGCGATCATTTCCTTGTTCACTTCCTCCACCTGCTTCGCGGTCCGCTCGACCTCGCTGCGGATGAATCCGAGCTGTTGCCCCGCGATGTCCTGATTGATGACGTTGACGTAGGATTCCGCCTTTTTCAGCACGGCGGCGGCCATTTTCCGGGAAAGCTCGGGCGTGAACGTGTCCACGGAAACCATCGTGAGGCCGGACTGGGAGTCGAAATGGGCGGTGATCCGGTTGCGGTAATATTTGAGGCGCTCTTCGAGATTGGCGTCCGCTTCCATTCGGAAGACGAAGTCCCGCGAGGGCGAAGTGTAGTGTTTCACGAGGTCGAACTCCTTTTCGAGTTCCAGCAGCAGGTCCGCCGAGTCGATGTAGCCGAGGGCGATCTGCGAGTCCGAGGCACCCGAGTCCGAGAGGCCCGGCAACGCGAGCTGGACCAACCCGGCCTGCGCGCCCGTGCCGTCCTGCCGCGAGATCCGGAAGGAGGCGTCGCTTTCGAACCGATCCTGGGTGAACAGCCAGAGATAACAGATCGAGGCGACGAGGCCGATGAAGTAAAGAAGGGTGAGAAAACGCAGGATCATCTGGGATAGCCCGGGTTTCCTGGTCGTGTGAATGTAGGTGGCGCTCATTGGTTGGGAGATGGTGGGTCTGCGGCAGGGCTCGCGGTGTTGGCTTTGGCAAGGCGGGCCAGCTGGCGGGCCGCTTTCTTTTCCGCTCTGCGGATCGCGCCGGGCCCGAATTTCGCGTGGCGATCCTGATGATCCCGGTGTTCCTGGATGTATTGGGAATAGGCTTCCAGGCCTTCCTCGATGTCCGGATAGAAGTTGGCGAGCCCGTCCCGCAGGAACAGCGCCGAGTCGCACGACTTGCGCAGGGTCTTGAGGTTGTGGGAGACGAAAACCAGCGAAGCACGCTTGCGGATGCTTTCAAACGCCGCCTGCGCCTTTTCCCGGAATATCGGGTCGCCCACGGAAGTGAGCTCGTCGATTAGATAGACGTCGAACTTGAAGGTCATCGAGAGACCGAAACTCAGCCTGGCGCGCATGCCCGAGGAGTAGGTCGTGACCGGCATGTCGAAGTATTCGCCGAGTTCCGCGAACTCCGTGACTTGGCTGATGACGTAGCGGCTTTGATCGCTGTTCAGCCCGTTGATCCGGCACACGAACAGCACGTTCTGGCGTCCGGTGAGCGATCCCTGGAATCCTGAAGTCAATCCGAGCGGCCACGAAATTTCCTCGTCGGTGATGATCGTGCCGCTGTCGGCGGACTCGGCTCCGCCAATCAGGCGGAGAAAGGTCGATTTGCCGGCCCCGTTGGGACCGAGAACGGCAAGACTGGTCCGGCTCGGAATCGTCAGCGACACGTCACGCAACACATAGCGCACCCCGTTCTTGACGGGATAGTATTTCGTGAGGTTGCGGAGTTCGATCATGTGGGCGGGGGTGATTAGCTCTGGCTCATTAGGTTGCGGCTTCCATGGAAGAGCGTGAGGCCGATGGAGAGGACGATGATCGCAAACACGAAAGGATAAAACAGGGTCACTCCCTCCGCATGATAATGGGGAAAGAGCGCATTGCGGCTGAGTTCGATGGTGTGGACCACGGGATTGTAAAGCAGGTATTTCTGAACGCCGGGAGGCACGGCGGAAATCGGGAACAACACTGCGGAGACGAAAATGAGCGGCCGCTGGACGACCATCAGAATTTTGTCCGTCTCCCGGAAGTGGGCGGCGGCGACGCCGAGGATCAGCCCCATGCCACAGCCGATGAGCCAGGTGATTACGTAGCAGGCGGCCAGCACGTCGAGATTGTCGAGCGAGAGCTTCATCCCGCCCCACATGGCCACGATGCAGAAGAGGACGAATGAGAACAACGTGTTGAGGAGCTGGAGGAGAAAGCGTGCGATGAACGTATCGAGCGGGCGCACCGTCGGATAGACTAGGAGGCCTTGGTTGGCCCCGACGGCGTTCATTCCGGTGTTCATGGGGCCCGAGAATAACTTGAGGATCAGCATGCCGTTGAGCACGAAAAAAGAATACGGAATCTCGGGCACCGTGCGCTGGGCGAGGGTGCCCAATACGAGTCCGACCACGAGCACCCCCACGAGGGGCTCCAAAAGCATCCAGAAAAACCCCAGCCGGTATTCGCCGAAGCGCGTCGAGACCTCCCGCTTCAGCAACGCCCCGATGACCAGCGTCTGGCTCACCCAGGGAGAGTGCTTCGGGATGGCAATAGGCGTTGGCATGAAGTCGGATGGCGTGAGGGGGAAATTACCGGCTTCCCTTGGCAAGCGAGTAGGCCGCGACCGTGGTGTACATGAGTCCGGCCTTTGCCGCCGGAACGCCGTAGGCGATCAGGAGGTCATGGAACATCTGGTCCGCTTGGCGACGCGTGATGCCGGGCTGGGTGAATAGCCAGTCGTGGAAAATGGCGGCCCACGTTTCAGGATGGTCCACACCGTCGCCGAGGAGGCTTTTCACCTTCGCCGAGGCCGTGATCCCGTTGGTCTGATAGCCGGCCGGGATCTGCCAGCGGCGGCCGTTCAAATCGACCGTCCAAGGCTTGCGCACGCGGTAATGTCCATTGGCCATGCGCTTCAACTCAGGCGCTTGGGGGCGCGACTGCGTGATGGACACGGGCGAAGTCCGATGCGCGGGCGGATGACCGGAACCCGCCGCCATCTGACCCGTTGGCGTGCAGCCGGAAACGAGGATGCACGGCATCAAGGCATGGAGTGAGCGGATCTTCAAAGCTGTGGAACTGCAAGGTTACCGGTTGATGCGGTCGATGTTGTAGGCCGCTTGCGAGAGCTGGGAGAGCGGCAGGATCTGGACGATCAACCGGTTCCAACGGACCAGCGGGGCTTCGGTCACATAAACGATGTCCTCTCCCCGGATCGCAAACCGTTGCGTGAGGAGCACGGACGCCGGGTCCTTCAGGTCGATGGTGAAAACCTGATCCGGATCACCCTTGCGGAAAACAAAGACCCCGGACGGGTCGGACCGCCGCTCGTCGAGTCCGGTGGCGGCTCCCAAAGCATCCGCCAAGGTCGGCGCCGGCACTGGGAATGGCACGGTGGTCGGTTTGTTGATCGCCCCCATCACGTAAAAGCGGTTGGACATGTCCGTGCTGACATTGAGGAGGTCTCCCTCCTCGATCGGGAACGCCCGCTGGCGGAAGCCCTGATAGTCGAAGACGTAATCGCGGCCCTCGCGGCGGAGCGTGTATTTGTAAAGATGTTCCGCCTCGGTGGGGCCGCCGGACGCGGCGAGGAGATCGAGCGAACTGATGTTGCTCCGCTCCAGCGGCACGGGGCCGGGGCTTTTGACCTCGCCGATGACATTGGCGGTGCGCGGGATGCGGCCGGACCGCACGACCGCAGATTGGGCGGTGTTGGAGACCGGCTTGAGCTTCACGTTGAGATCGTCTGAAATCTGCGACAGATGGCGGCCCATCACTTGAATCTCCCCGGCGTAGGGAATGCTCACCCGGCCGTCTTCCGGCACTTCGATGGGACCGAAAGCGAAGGGCTCGCCCTTGGTGTAAAACGGGCTCTGCTCGGAAAGGTCGGTGATGATGAAACGAAGCGAATCCCGCGCGCGGATCTTGTCCGAATAGCTGTTTCCCCGGATTGACGGCGGGATTTGCCCGGAGCCGAAACTCCGACCCGGCGACGGGAGATCGGCGCGGGATTTGACCGGAATGAGAACGTAATCCTGATGGCCACTTTCAATTCGCCCTTTCTGGGGGCCGGTCTGGGACATGAACGTGCAGGACGCGAGGGGGACGAGGCAAAGCAGGCTGAAAAGGCGGGTCGGGAGCCAATCTTGGGTCATGGTAACTGTGGGATTCATGCGTGAAATTCAACAAGACAGGCGCAACCGGTGGACCGCTGGAAGCCGCGCCCTTGAAGAGAGTTTTGCCAACCATGTCAAGCCCGGTAACAACTCAAATTGGCTTCAACAAGGGTCGCTTTTGCGCTCATGACGAGAGTCCTCCAGCCACGACTCCCGGAGGCCGGTCATCCCGCAGTGCCTCGCCTTTGAAAAGACAACGTCGCCGTGACGCTTTGGCCGCCGACAAGGCCCGGCACCCGGGGCCACTCAGGCGAGGGTTGACAAGCCGCCGGGCCGGGGTGAAACCTCGCCGCGATGGCGGTGCGCAAGGAGATTCAAATCAGGTGGCCGTTCCGCAAATTGTGGCGTCACCCGTATTTGAACGGAATGGTGGAGCGCTTGGGATTGGAAGGCGAGCGGGTGGCGGCGGGCTGGGGATACCGGCCGAGTGGATTGGCTGCAATCCGGGATTCGCGCAACTACGGGGGCCGCCTGCTGGTGCTTGAGGACGCTCTCGTGCGCTCGATGAAGCCCGGGGTCGGGCAGGTTTACGGGCTCGTCGCCGATTCACATGGGATCTATTACGATGCCTCGGGAAAGAGCGATCTGGTGGTGGCCCTGAACTCGGGCGAACGGACCGGGTGGATGCAACCCGGACCGGGCGATCGTGCCGAAGCCGAGAGCCTGCTCGCCCGCTTCCGGACCGCCAGCGTGTCCAAATACAATTGGTATCCCGGTGATTTTCGCGAATCGCCAGTGCCGGAAAATCTCGGGGTGATGGTGGTGGACCAAACAAAAGGGGACGCGTCCCTGAGCCATGGCGGCGTGCGGGAAAAGGATTTCGACCGGATGGTGCGGGATGCGCTCGACGAGCATCCGGGGGAAACCATTTATCTCCGCGCTCACCCGGATCATCGCTACCGGGGCAAACATTCCTGTTTTTCACCGTGGGTTTTCGCGGAGCCGAGAGTGCGGTTGCTGCCGCCAGATATTTCGCCAGCGGGTTGTTTCAAGTTTTGCAAGGAAGTCTATGCCGGGACCTCGGTGATGGGCATGGAGGGGCTGATCCATGGCTGCCGGGTGAAGACTTACGGCTGGAACTTCTACGCCGGGTGGGGACTCACCGAAGATCGCTGCGAAGCGGTGGTGCAAACGCGGGAGCGCCAGGTCGATTTGCCTCGTTTGTTCGAAGCCGCCTATTTGCAATACTGCCATTTTTTCGATCCCGACAGCGGCGAACCCTGCGGTCTGGGACGGATTCTCGAACATGTCGAACTCCAGCGGTCGAACTCCAGACAAGACGCGGGACTGCGGGTGACCGCCGGGTGGACCCCTTGGAAACGTGGCCTAGCGGAGGGTTTTTTCCGCTCTCCAGGCACGAAGTTGCGGCATGCGGATTCGGTGAGGGACGCCGGAACATTGGTGGAAGCACAGCCGGACGCGAAATTGCTGCTGTGGGGAGCGACCGAAGGCCCCGCGAATCCGCTGCTGCCGGTCGTCCGGGTGGAGGACGGTTTCTTGCGATCCTCAGGCTTGGGCGCGACGTTTCATCGGCCGCTTTCGTGGGTACTCGACGACTTGGGAATCTATTTCGACCCGAGGACCCCGAGCCGACTGGAGTCCATTCTGGAGGCCGGGAATTTCACCGTCCGCGAAATGGCGGACGCGAACGAATTGCTGCGGTTCCTCCGCGAGCACCGGCTGACGAAATACAACGTCGGCGGCGATCAGGTGGTTTGGAACCGGAGCTTGGCGGGGGGGCGCAAGGTGATCCTGGTGCCGGGGCAGGTGGAGGCGGACGCGTCGATCAAGTGTGGAAGTCCGGAAGTGAACTCAAACGGCGAACTGCTGCGGCGCGTGAGAGCGGCCGAACCCGCAGCGTTCTTGATTTTTAAAGCCCATCCAGACCTCGTCGCCGGGGCACGCCACGGCTTGGTGATGCCGCCCGATACCGGTGGCTTGGCCGACCTCGCGGTGACGGAGGGAAATGTCCTCGATTGGCTCGATCTGTGCGACGAAGTCCATACGATGACCTCGACGGTGGGCTTTGAATCGATTTTGCGGGGTGTCCCGGTCGTGACCTACGGCATCCCCTTCTACGCGGGCTGGGGATTGACCCGCGACCACCTTTCATGCTCCCGACGCACCCGCTGTCTGAGCGTGGAGGAACTCGTTTGCGGCGCGATGATCCGTTATCCGCGGTATCTCAATCCGCACAGCGGCGAGTTCACCACGGCGATCCAGGTCGCCGGATTGCTCTCGCGCGGCGGCCTGGTCGGTGGGCGTCGCGCCTGGTATTTGCGGATCGTGTCGATTTTGAAACACGGTTGGGTGAAAATGGCACGCCAGGGAGGGCTCTAATGAAACAACCGCTTTGGATCGAAGTGGTCACCGACACCTACGTCCCCGACGTCAATGGCGTCGCGCTGTCGCTCGGCCGGCTTTGTTCCGGCTTGCGCGAACGCGGCCACCGGGTGGAAATCATCCGTTCCGGCAAAGCGAACGGCGAGGGCGAAACTACCGTCTTGTCATGGCCGTTGCCCGGCTACTGGGAGATCAAGGTCGGCGCACCGTGGCCGGGTGAACTGCGCCGCCGCTGGCAGAAGAGCCGCCCGGACGTGATCTACGTCGCCATCGAGACCCCGCTCGGGTTCTCCGCCGCCGCCGCCGCGCTGCGGTTGGGGATTCCGGTGGTCGGCGGGTTTCACACGAATTTCTGCGAGTACCTCCGCAAGTATGGTGCGGACTGGGTGGGCAAGCAGGTCTGGCGCTATCAGAAATGGTTTCACGCCCGCCTCGCCCGCACGTTGGTGCCTTCTCCCGATGCCCGCGACAAACTGGTCAGCGCCGGATTTTCAAAGGTCGGCGTCCTTGGCCGGGGTGTCGATACCAGCCTGTTCACTCCTGCCAAGAGGAGCGCCACCCTGCGCCCGGAGTTCGGGGCGAGCGGGGAAACCCCGATTGCCCTGGTGGTCGGCCGCGTCTCGTCGGAAAAAAACATCGGCCTCGCGATCCGCGCCTTCGCCCGGATGCGGCAGTCCTGCCCGGAATTGGTGTGCATCGTCGTCGGCGATGGCCCGGCCCGCGCGAAGCTCAAGCGGGACCATCCGCAGGTGCAATTTCCCGGCTACCTGCTCGGTGGTGAACTCGCCGCCTGTTATGCCTCCGCAGACATCCTGCTGTTCCCCAGCGAGACCGAAACCTTCGGCAACGTGCTCATCGAAGGCATGGCCAGCGGTCTTTCGATCCTCGCTTACGATTACGCCGCCGCCGCCTGGCACGGCACGGATCGGGTCAATCTCCTGAAGGTGAAAAAAGGCGATGAAGCCGCATTCCTCGATGCCGCCGAGAAACTGCTGGAGCCAGCGACGCGCACCACTCTCGCCGCCGGAGCGCTGCGCACCGCCGGCGATCTGGGCTGGCCCGGCATCGTCGCCGAGTTGGAAACAATCTTCCACGAAGTCATCGCGAGCTAACAATCATGTCCGATCACCGCACCACTCCCTTGGAAACCGACACGATGCCACCGGGCATCCCATACATCATCGGCAACGAGGCGGCCGAGCGGTTTTCGTTCTATGGCATGCGCACGATCCTAGTCGTGTTTATGGTCCAGTATCTTCATTTGATGGACGGCAAGGGCGGGAGCGTGATGTCGAACAACCAGGCGGTCGCGAATTATCATGAGTTCGCCGGTTGGGTCTATTTCACGCCATTTCTCGGGGCCTTGATCGCGGATATTTTCCTCGGGAAATACCGGACCATCTTGTGTCTATCCATTGTCTATTGCCTCGGTCACGCCGCGCTCGCCTGCATGGGCAGTTATGGCAATTCCCCGTGGTGGTTGTTCGCGGGCTTGCTGCTCATTTGTCTCGGCTCCGGCGGGATCAAGCCCTGCGTCTCCGCCCACGTCGGCGACCAGTTCGGGAAAAACAACCACCATTTAATTTCCCGGATCTACAACTGGTTCTACTTCTCGATCAACTTCGGCTCGTTCTTCTCGACCCTGCTAACACCCTGGTTGTTGAAACACTGGGGGCCGCACTGGGCTTTCGGGGTGCCCGGCGTGCTGATGGCCATCGCCACCTTCATGTTCTGGTTAGGACGCAACCGCTTCGTCCACATCCCGCCATCGGGATTCGGGTTTTTCAAGGAGGCGTTCTCGCGGGATGGCCTTGTCGCGCTCGGCAAACTGATTCCGCTGTTCACCTTCGTCGCAGTGTTCTGGTCGCTCTATGATCAGACCGGCTCGTCGTGGGTGCTGCAGGCGGAGCAGATGAATCTCAAATTCCTCGGCATCACCTGGCTGGAATCCCAGATCCAGGCGGTCAACCCGATCCTTATCCTCGTTTACATCCCGCTCTTCACCTTCGTCATCTATCCGTGGATTAACCGGATCTTCCCGCTCACACCGCTGCGCAAGATCGGTCTCGGGATGATCCTGATGACCGCGTCGTTCGGTCTAACCACCTTGATCCAGACTTGGATCGACGCCGGCCAGCGGCCGTCGGTCGGCTGGCAGATCGGCGCTTATGTCATTATCACCGCTTCGGAAATCATGGTTTCCATCGTTGGCCTAGAGTTCGCCTACACCCAGTCACCCAAGGCGATGAAATCCTTGATCATGTCGTTGTTTCTGCTTTCCGTATGGGCCGGCAACCAGTTCACCGCGCAGGTCAATCATTTCATCGCCATCCCGTCCACCGGCGATATTCAATTCGAACAAGCCACCGCCAAGCTGCCGCCCGATTGGCAGACCTCGCCCCGCACGATCATGCTGCCGGGATATGACGGCCTCACCGGCACGGATGACGATCTCGTCGCCCGCTGCAGCCAAGGGCGGATGGAGTCGCTGGAAATCCCGGGACGTCCCGCGTTCGCCGCCGCCGCGACCCGCATCGAGGCGGCGGCCGGCGATGACTTTCCTTCCAAGGAAGCTGGCAGACAACTCGTCGGCGACGCGAAGGACCCCTGGGGAAATCTCATCGTTTACGACCTCATCGATTCATGGCACGCGCGGCTGACCAGTGCCGGTCCGGACCGGACTGACAAAACCCGGTGGGACACCGGCATCATCATCACCAGAAACAGCGGTGACGCGCCGGCGGGGATGGATACATGGTTAGGGCGGCGAAAGGCCGAGCTCGGCATCAATGACCCGCCCGGCCAATCCGGCTTCGTGCGCACCGGGTTTTGCGGCGGCCAAAGCAAACTCGAAGGTGCTGCCTACTTCCGCTTCTTCACTTGGCTGGTGCTCGCCACCACCGTCATCTTCATCCCCTTCGCCTTCTTCTATCGCCCGCAGACTTATCTGCACGAATGAGGCAAGCACCACGATTCCGGCGCACCTGGTGACTCTTCGGAATTCAGTGCGCGAGTTCTCTGAGCAAGGCTTGGTTGAGGCGGATGCCGGCTTCGAAGTTCCCGACCGGGAAATTCTCATTCGGCGCGTGGATTTGGGCGTCGGAAAGGGCGAGGCCTAGCAGCAAAGTGTCCGCGCCGAGGATGTCGCGGAAGGTTTGGACGATGGGAATGCTGCCGCCTTCGCGGATGAGCACCGGCTCGGCGTTGAATGCACTGCGAAGGGCGTTCCGCGCGGCAAGGCCGTATTTCGAATTGGGATCGGTGACGTAGGGTTTGCCATCGTGGCCAGGCCGAACCTCGATTTCGACGCCGGGCGGGCAATGCGATTCCAGGTGGCTCTTCACCTTTTCCATAATGTCCTGCGGGCTTTGATCCTGCACCAGGCGGAAGGAAAGTTTCACCATGGCTTCGGCAGGAATCACCGTCTTCGAGCCTTCCCCCTGATAGCCGGAACCCATGCCATTGACCTCGGCAGTCGGCCGCGCCCAGATGCGCTCGGCGGAAGAATATCCGGGCTCGCCGAACAAATCGGGCGAACCGGTGACCGCGAGGTAGTCCGCATCGCTCACGCCGGGTATGGTCGCCCCCATTTCGCGCTCCCATGCTTCCAAGGGCAGCACCTGATCATAAAATCCCTCGATCATGACCCGCCCGTCTGGCGCATGAAGGCTTGTCACCAGACGCGCCATTGCCGCCGCCGGATTCGCAACAATGCCGCCGAAGAGGCCGGAATGAAGATCCCCCTTGGGACCGCGCAGAATCACTTCGCAACAGGTGATGCCGCGCAAGCCGTAGCCCAGGGTCGGCACGCCGGGAGCGACCATCCCCGTATCGGAAATGGCGATGATATCGCACTTCAATTCGTCACGATGATCGCGCAGGAACGAGGCTAGATTCGGGCTGCCGATTTCCTCCTCGCCTTCAAACAGAAAAATTAAATTCACCGGCAGCTCACCTTGTTCGCGCAAGGTCTTTTCGACGCCTAACACATGCGCGAGCATCTGCCCTTTATTGTCGGCGGCACCGCGGGCCCAGATTTTCCCGTCACGGATCACCGGTTGGAAGGGATCACTCGTCCATAAGGCTAGCGGATCGACCGGCTGCACGTCGTAATGGCCGTAAATGAGCACCGTCCGGCGACCCGAGATGTGTTCGTTTCTCGCCACGACGAGCGGATGTTTCGGCGTCTCATGAAGCTCCGTTGCCAAGCCCATTCCCGTGAGTTTGGCGATCAACCATTCCGCGCAGGCCCGGACATCGCCGGCGTGGCTGGAATCCGTGGAAATGCTTGGAAAGCGGAGAAACGAAAATAAATTCTCAAGTTCGGGGGTAAATTCTGCAGTCACGGCCGCGATGCTCGCCGCCAAGGTGCCCGTCTCGCAAGCGGAATTCCTTGAACCCGCCTTTCCTTGAAGGCAGCCGGTGCCGTTTTCCCCCGCTATTGTTCGCACTTGAGTTGGCAGCTTAAATCCGTCCCTGCCACCAGGTTCTTCAATCGTCCGCCGCTTCCGATGAAAATTAGAAGAAAAAGTCAAAATAGGGCTTGTCAGGTCGGGATCGGCTCCTAGAGTCGCCCCCCCCACAGCGAGGGCCGCTGACGATTGGTTTCGAAGCGGCTCAAATTACAGGGAAAATTTATCGGGTGTAGCTCCGGAAAAAAGCTCTTGCGAGGTCTCCTCGTCGGCGCGCCGGTTTGCCCCCATGGGAAATCTAAACCACGCAGGAAATCATGCCGACCATCAATCAGCTCGTTCGCAAGGGACGCCTCACTCCGGCCGAAAAGTCGAAGTCACCCGCTCTCGTGAACTGCCCACAGCGCCGCGGAGTCTGTCTTCAAGTCATGACTCGGACGCCCAAGAAGCCTAACTCGGCTCTCCGTAAAGTCGCCAAGGTGCGCCTCACCAACGGATTCGAAGTCATCGCCTACATCGGCGGTGAAGGCCACAACCTCCAAGAACACTCCATCGTCCTCGTTCGCGGTGGACGGGTGAAGGACCTTCCAGGTGTGCGCTACCACATCGTCCGTGGTTCACTCGATACCCTTGGTGTCGATAAGCGCCGTCAAAGCCGCTCCAAATACGGTGCCAAGCGTCCAAAACCCGGTGCCGTCGCCGCTCCTGCCAAAAAAGGCGGGAAGAAGTAATCTTCCAATCTAACTAACACACCATCCCAACGCCATGCCACGCCGCAAGCGCATCTTTACCAAGCCAGACCGTCGCGATCCTCGCTACGACAGCGCTCTCGTTGGTCACCTTATTACCAAGGTGATGGAATCCGGAAAGCGTTCACTCGCCCAACGCATCGTTTACGCCGCAATTGATCGCGCCAATGAAGGCGTCGATACCGTCGATCCTCTCGAAGTGATCACCCGCGCCGTGGAAAACACCAAACCACGCGTGGAAGTGAAATCCCGTCGCGTCGGTGGTGCCACCTACCAAGTGCCGCTCGAAGTGGCTCCGGACCGTTCCGAGTCGCTCTCCATGCGCTGGCTCGTCAACTACGCCCGCAACCGCAAGGGCACTCCGATGCACGTCGCTCTCGCCAACGAGATCAAAGACGCTGCTAACAACCAAGGCAGTGCCGTCCGCAAACGCGACGACGTGCACAAGATGGCGCAAGCCAACCGCGCCTTCGCTCACTTCCGGTTCTAATTATTAGATAGCGCTCCAGCAATTTCCGTCCGTGAATCCGAACAGTCCAAACCGCCAATATGTGCTCGAGCGCACCCGAAATATCGGGATCGCCGCGCACATTGACGCGGGCAAGACGACGCTCACCGAGCGGATCCTGTTCTACACAGGGATGATTCATAAAATCGGCGAAGTCCACGATGGTGGCGCGACGACCGACTGGATGGAGCAAGAGCGCGAGCGCGGGATTACCATCACCTCCGCCGCCGTCACCACCGAGTGGTGGCAGCATGAGGAAGAGGGAATGACCAAGCTTTTCTCCGGTCAGAAAAACCGCATCAACATCATCGATACTCCGGGACACGTTGACTTCACGGCTGAAGTCGAGCGGTCCCTGCGCGTGTTGGATGGTTGCATCGTCGTTTTCTGCGGTGTTGCCGGTGTCCAACCACAAACCGAAACCGTCTGGCGGCAAGCTTCGAAATACCACGTTCCGCGGATCGTGTTCGTCAACAAGATGGACCGCACCGGCGCGAATTTCGACAGCGTCTTCCACGAAGTGAAGGATAAGTTAGGCGCGAACGCCGTGCGGATCCTTATACCAATCGGTGCCGAAGACCAGTTGATCGGCCAGATCGACGTAGTGAATCAAAAGGCGATTTATTACTCCGACGACGACAAGTTCGGCTCTACCTACACGGTGAAAGAACTTGAAGGCGATCTAATCGAACTCTGCAAACAGGCCCACGACGAACTCGTCAACGCCGTTGCAGACGTGGATGAGGCCGTGGGCGAAAAATTCCTCAACGAAGAGCCGATCACTCTCGAAGAGCTCAAGCAAGGCATCCGCCGCGCTACGATCAACAACCTGCTGGTGCCCGTCGCCGGTGGTTCCGCTTTCAAAAACAAAGGTGTCCAGTATCTGCTTGATGCAGTGATCGATTACCTCCCAAGCCCGCTCGACATTCCGGCGGCCATCGGTATGGACCCCGACGACCACGAGAAACACATCGAAGTCGTCACCTCGGATAACGAAAAGTTCGTTTCTCTCGCCTTCAAACTCTGGGCCGACAAGTTCGTTGGCAAACTCGTTTTCTTCCGCGTGTATTCCGGTGTCATCCGCAAGGGCGACACGGTATATAATCCCCGCACCCGCCGCTCCGAGCGCGTCGGCCGTTTGATCCAAATCCAAGCGAACGAGCACAAGGATATCGACGCCTGCTACTCCGGTGACATCGCCGCCATGGTCGGCATCAAGAATGTCACCACCGGCGACACGCTCGCTGCGGACAACCACGACGTGGTTCTCGAACCCCCGACTTTCCCGGAACCGGTCATCTCGATGGCTGTCGAGCCGCGGACCAAAGCCGACCAGGAAAAACTGGGCATGGCGCTCGGTCGTCTATCCGAAGAGGATCCGACCTTCATGGTCAAGACCGACGAGGAAACCGGCCAGACCATCATTTCCGGCATGGGTGAGCTTCACCTGGAGATCATCATTGATCGCATCCGCCGCGAGTTCAAAGTCGAGGCCAACACCGGTGCTCCTCAAATTGCTTACCGCGAGACCATCACCCAAGCCGCTGGCGGCGAAGGCAAGCTGATCAAACAATCCGGCGGTCGCGGTCAGTATGGCCATGTGATCATTTCTCTAAAGCCAAATGAAAAAGGCAAGGGACTCACCATCGAGAATAAAGTTATCGGTGGCACGATCCCCAAGGAATATATCAACGCGGTTTATA
This sequence comes from Akkermansiaceae bacterium, assembly GCA_031371445.1. GTDB lineage: Bacteria > Verrucomicrobiota > Verrucomicrobiia > Verrucomicrobiales > Akkermansiaceae > Luteolibacter. The sequence continues at coordinate 16,341 of JANMJQ010000288.1, read as the reverse complement.
AAGGCATCAACGAGTCGATGACCAACGGCATCATCGCCGGTTATCCCGTGATCGATGTACATGTTGAAATCCTCGATGGTTCCTACCACGACGTTGATTCCAACGAAAACGCTTTCACCATGGCAGCCATTTTCGCCATGAAGGACGGCTTCAAGAAAGCAAAGTCCATTTTACTCGAGCCCATCATGGCGGTCGAAGTTTCCACCCCTGACGATTACCAAGGTGATGTCATGGGCGACCTCAGCCGCCGTCGCGGGCAAATCCAAAACACGGAATCCAAAGGCAAACTTTCGATAGTTCATGCCAATGTTCCGCTCAAAGAAATGTTCGGCTACTCGACCGCCGTTCGCACCCTTTCCTCGGGGCGTGCTTCCTATGCGATGACACCATCGCATTTCGAGCAAGTCCCAACCAATATCGTCGAAGAAATCGTCAGTGACCGCCTCGGCTAACTGCAACTGATTACTCGCCCTGTAGCCAACCACGTAAACCGTCAAACAACTTCTCCACCATGGAAAATCAGAAAATCCGCATCCGCCTGCGCGCCTTCGACCATCGCGCCATCGACCGCTCCGCCCAAGAAATCGTGGAGACCGCAAAGCGCACGGGAGCCCGTGTCGCCGGCCCGATTCCACTTCCGACCCGTATCGAGAAGTTCTCCGTCAACCGTTCAGTTCACGTCAACAAGAAGTCGATGGAGCAGTTCGAAATCCGTACCCACAAGCGTTTGCTCGACATCGTCGATCCTACCGCCCGCACCGTGGATGAGCTCAAGAAGCTCAACCTGCCAGCCGGTGTCGACATCACCATCCGTATCTGAGTTTCTCTACTTCTGACTCTCAACTCTCAGCTTTCAACTCTCAACTTTTTCTATCGCCATGTCACTCGGCCTCCTCGGCAAAAAAATCGGTATGACTCGCCTGTTCGACCAACAGGCCGGCATCATGATCCCCGTCACCGTCATCGACGTCTCCGGCAACACCGTGTTGCAAGTGAAGACGCCGGAGAAGGATGGCTACACCGCCGTGCAGGTGGGATATGGCGATCAAAAGGAATTCCGCGTCACCAAACCGGCGATGGGCATTTTCAAGAAGGCAGGATCGACGCCGAAGCGCTTCATCCGCGAGTTCCGTTTGGAAGAAGGCAGCACGCCTCCTGCCGAGCATCCGGGTCTCGAGACTTTCACGGAAGGCCAATGGGTTGACGTGATCGGCGATTCCAAGGGCCGCGGTTTCCAGGGTGCTGTGAAGCGCCACGGATTCGGTGGTTTGAAGATGACGCACGGATCCATGATGCACCGCCGGACGGGAGCCATTGGTTGCCGTTCGACTCCAGGTCGCGTTTGGAAGAACCAGAAGATGCCCGGCCACATGGGCACCACCCGCACGACCATTCAGAACCTGAAGATCGTCGCGATCCGCAAGGAAGACGGAGTGATTTTGGTTTCGGGAGCGATCCCGGGTTCCAATGGTCACTACGTCACCGTCCGCCCCGCCAAGAAGAAGACCGCTTGATCGGAGCTTAGCCTGAAATTTTAACGATTCACTGTCATGCCAGCCAAGACTTTTACCGCCGAAGATGCCCAAGCCGCCAACCTGGTGTTGGTGGGTGCTGAAAAAGGCCGCCAAGCCGTTCACGATCTCGTGACCGCTTACCGTGCCAACCGCCGCACTGGCTCCGCGAACACCAAGACCCGCGGCGAGGTGTCCGGTAACAACAAGAAGATCTACAAGCAAAAGGGAACGGGCAATGCCCGCCACGGTGACAAGCGCGCTCCGATTTTCGTCGGTGGTGGCGTCGTCTTCGGCCCGCGTCCGCGCGACTATTCGAAGAAGGTCACCAAGACCGTCCGCAAGCTGGCCCTGCGCCGCACGCTCGGCGATCTGGTCCGCGCTGAAAAGCTCAAGACCGTCGACAGCTTCTCGATCGCAGATGGCAAGACCAAGTCCTTCATCTCGCAAATCGGCGGCCTTGCCAAACCGGGAAAAATCCTGGTGGTCTCCAACTCCTTCGACGACTCCACCTACCTTGCCGCGCGCAACGTGGGCTGGGCCCAGCTCGTCACCGGCAACGATGTCAACGTCGAGCAAATGCTCCTCGCCAACACGATCATCCTCGTGGGTGACGCCGTGCAAACTCTTGCGGCCCGTACCGCTTAACAACGATCCTATTTCACGATCATGAAAGACATTTACCAGGTCATCAAAAACGTCCGTCTCAGCGAGAAGGCCACGCTTTTGCAGGAGACCAACAACGAAGTGACGCTTGAAGTTGATCGCAAGGCCAACAAGTTCGAGATCAAGGAAGCCGTTGAGACCCTTTTCGGCAAAACCGTCATCGCCGTTCGCACCGCCAATTATGATGGCAAGGAACGCCGCAAGCGCCGTGCCGATGCCGGTCGCACCATCCATTGGAAGAAAGCCATTGTCCGTCTGAAAGAAGGCGAATCGATCGAACTTGTCTGATCGAATCATCCGCTGATCAACCGCAACACTTACCGTTCCGCGAGTCATGCCACTGAAAAATTTCAAGCCCATCACCCCGTCCCTGCGCTACAAGAATCTTCCGTCGTTTGACGAGATTACGAAGAGCAAGCCTGAGAAGAGTCTTCTCACGCCTCTCAAGCGCAGCGGTGGCCGCAACAACACGGGCCGCATCACCTGCCGTCACATCGGTGGTGGCCACAAGCGCCACTATCGTTTGATTGACTTCAAACGTGGCAAGCACGACGCGCCTGCCACGGTTGTCGGCATCGAGTACGATCCGAACCGTACTTGCCGCATTGCCCTGCTCCAATACGAAGACGGCCAGAAGTCCTACATCCTCGCGCCGCTTGGCCTTGAAGTCGGATCGACGGTTGTCGCCGGCGCCAATGTCGCGCCGAAGACCGGCAACGCAATGCCGCTCAGCGCGGTGCCGCTTGGAACATCCATTCACAACATCGAGCTTATCCCGGGCAACGGCGGCAAGGTCGCCCGCGCCGCCGGCCAGTTGGCCGTGCTTTCCAACCGCGATGGCGGCTGGGCCCTGGTGAAAATGCCGTCCGGAGAAATCCGCCGCTTCAATGACCGTTGCTTCTGCACGATCGGCCAAGTCGGCAACCGCGACCACATGAACGAGACTTCGGGCAAAGCCGGCCGCTCGCGTTGGCAAGGTGTCCGTCCGACCGTCCGCGGTATGACGATGAACCCGGTTGACCACCCGAACGGCGGTGGCGAAGGAAAGTCGAAGTCCGGTGGTGGCCGCCAGCACCTTCTCAGCCCATGGGGCCATGCAAAGGGCCAGAAGACCCGCGACAAGAAGAAGGGCACCAAAGTGTTCATCGTCGAGTCACGCCACAAGCGCGCCGGCAAATAAATCCGTCTGAAATCTCAAATCTGAAATCTCAAATTTCCTATGCCACGCTCCCTTAAGAAAGGCCCGTATGTCGATCAAAAGCTCCTCGCCAAGATCGACGCCGTTGCCGAAGCCGGATCCGAACGCAAGCCCATCAAAACATGGAGCCGCAAGTCGATGATCACGCCGGACTTCGTCAGCCACAACTTCGCCGTGCACAATGGCAAGACCTTCGTTCCGGTGTATGTCACCGAGAACATGGTCGGCCACAAGCTCGGTGAATTCGCACCGACCCGCATCTTCCGTGCCCACGGCGGCATCGGTAAGAAGTAATCCATCCGCCTCATTTTCTAACAGCCATGCGCATCACGTTCCAACTGCAAGCGATTGCCGCTACCTTCGGGTTGCTGGCCGCTGCGGGAACGTGCCGTGCGCAAGCGCCGACCACGGACGAGCTGCAGGAAATGGTCCGCGACTTGCAGGAGCAAAACCAAGCGCTCCAACGCAGCCTCGCCGAAGCCAACCGCGGCGAAAAGCAGGCGTCGGAGCAACTTGCCCAGGTCCGCCTGCAACTCAACGCCCTCGGCAAGAACCTGCTCGATGGCGGCAACGACCGCCTGGTGCAGGCCGCCGCCGATTTGCAGATCGCCAACGAGCGCCTCAGCAGCCTCGAAGGTTCCGTCGGCCGCCTCTCCGCCGCCGTCAACGATTACCTCCGCCAGGCGGTGGTTTCAGATCCCCAGGCGCGGGTTCGCGTCGAAACTTCACTCAGAGAGCTTGACGCTGCGCGCGGTCTGCTTCAGAAGCCCCGCCCCGATATCCGGACCGGCTCTTTGCAGCAGGCCCGGGTAGTCAGCCTCGATCAGGAGAGCGGCATGTTGGTTTTGAATCTTGGCGAAAGCCAGGGCGCGAAAATCGGCATGACCTTCCGCCTCACCCGTGGCCAACAGCCATATGGGAAAGCCATTCTCGCCGACGTCCGCAAGGGCGTCAGCGGTGCCTTTGTCGAACACCTCGACAACGTCGCCAACACACCCCGTCCCGGCGATCTCGCCGTCCTAGAAACTCAAGCGCAGTAACATTCACCGTCCGCCGACCATGGAAGTCAAAAGCATCACCAAATACGTTCGTCTCTCTCCGAAGAAGGCGCGCGATGTCGCCCGCGAAATCCAGGGCCTGCCCGTATCGAGCGCATTGGATATCCTCACCTTCACCCCGAAGAAAGCCGCGTTCTTGATTTGCAAGACCCTCAAGACCGCCATCGCCGACGCGGAACACAATTTCCAACTCGACGCCGCGACGCTCGTGATCAAGGAAGCCGTCATCGGCGCCGCTCCGACGCTCAGCCGCTTCAAGCCGCGCGCCAAGGGCTCCGCGGGTCCGATCCTCAAGCGCAGCAGCCATATTTCCATCACGCTGGTTGGCTCCGCTCCCGAGAAGAAAAAGAAAGTCGCCCGCAAGGCCATCGCCAAAAAAGTTCCGAAGGCAATCACTTCCGCAGCCGCAAGCGAAGAAGCCGCCACCGCCTGATCTCCATTTCCCCACCACTCATCTCCAACCGACCATGGGCCAAAAAGTAAATCCGATCGCATTCCGTCTCGCCGTCAACAAAGACTGGCGCTCGAAGTGGTATGCCGCGGGCAAGGACTACACCGACAAACTCCACGAGGACCTCGGCATCCGCGCCTATCTGAAGAACAAGCTGCAGAACGCCGGCTTGGCCCGTGTCGTCATCGAGCGTGCCTGGAACAGCGTCCGCGTCACCCTGCACACCTCGCGTCCCGGTCTCATCATCGGTCGCCAGGGCAAGGAAATCGAAGTGATGACCAAGGACATCACCAACCTTTGCAAAGGCGCGCAGGTCAAGATCGACATCATTGAAATCCGCAAGCCGGAGCTCGACGCGCAATTGGTGGCCGAGCAAATCGCCGTCCAACTTGAGCGCCGTATCAGCTTCCGCCGCGCCATGAAGCGCGCACTGCAAACCGCCATGGAATTCGGCGCCGAGGGCATCCGCCTCCGTTGCGCCGGCCGCCTCGGTGGTGCTGACATCGCCCGCGCCGAAGGTTATCGCGAAGGCAAAGTGCCGCTTCAAACGCTGCGCGTGCCACTCGACTACGGATTCGCCGAAGCACGCACGCTGTATGGAATCATCGGCGTGAAATGCTGGGTCAACAAGAAGGAAGACGACGGCACCGGCAAGCAATCGCCAAGCCGCGGCGGAGATCGTGGTGGCCGTGGCGGAGATCGCGGAGGCGATCGCCGTCCAAACAACCGCAACTGATTTTCCCCAAATCGCAATTTTTTCATCATCAACATTTTACTAGAAGGACCGAGCCATGCCTTTGATGCCCAAACGAACCAAGTTCCGCAAGAGCCACCGCGGAAGCCGCTCCGGCAATGCCCAGCGCGGAACCACCGTGGCCTTCGGTGACTTCGGCCTGCAAACCCTCGACCGCGGCTGGATGACCAACCGCCAGATCGAAGCTTGCCGGATCGCGATCAACCGCTCGCTGAAACGGAAAGGCAAAGTCTGGATCCGGATTTTCCCGCACAAGTCGATCACCTCGCGTCCGCCGGAAACCCGGATGGGTAAAGGTAAAGGCGCCGTCGAAGGTTGGGTGGCCGTGATCCGTCCCGGCAACATCCTGTTCGAAATCGGTGGTGTCACCGAAACCGCCGCGAAGGAAGCGATGCGTCTCGCATCCTACAAACTCGGCATCCGCACCCGTCTCGTCGCCCGCAATCCGCACGCCTGATTTTTCCGGCACCCATCCATCAACCTTTAAGAATCATGGCCGCCAAAAAAGCCAAGCAACCCGCGAAAACCGCGAAAGCCGACAAAGACAAGCTCAGCAACCTGTCCGCCGGTGAATTGCAAAAACGTCTCAAGGACCTCAAGCAGGAATCCTTCAACCTCCGTCTCCAACGTTCCGCCGGAACTTTGGAAAACACCGCCCGCATCCGCACGGTGCGCCGCGAAACCGCACGCATCCTCACGGCTGTGACCGCGTCCAAAACCGCCTGATTCCAACCATTCCTTTTCTCATGAGCGAGCCTTCACAGACACCGACCGATACCCAGGTCCCTCTTCGCAAAACGCGCGTTGGCGTGGTCATCTCCAATAAAATGGACAAGACCCTCGTCGTCGAACACGTTGCGCGCGTTCCGCACCCGAAATTCAACAAGATCGTCAAGCGCTCCAAGAAATACTACGTGCATGACGAGGAAAACAAGGCCCAGATCGGCGACCGCGTCCGCATCACCGAAACCAAGCCGCTGTCGAAGCTCAAGCGTTGGACACTCGCCGAAGTCATCTCACACTAAAAAATAAACGCTGAAATGCTGAAATGCTGAGAAGCTGAAATAGCTTCGAACACTTCCTCTCCATTTCAGCTTTTCAGCATCTCAGAATCTCAGCTTTTACCTATTATGATCCAGATGGAAACCATGCTCGTCGTCGCCGATAACACCGGTGCACGGAGCGCAAAAATGATCGGTGTGCTCGGCAAGCGCAGCCGCACCGCCCGCATCGGCGATGTGATCACCTGCCACATCCGCGATTCCATCCCGACCGCCGCTGTGAAAAAGGGCAGCGTCGTCAAAGCAGTCGTCGTCCGCACCGCTTATCCGATCCGCCGCGCCGATGGTTCGGTGCTGCGCTTCGATTCGAACGCCGTGGTTGTCATCGACAAGGACAACAATCCGCGTGGCACCCGCATCTTTGGCCCTGTGGCCCGTGAACTTCGTGAAAAGTCGTTCATGAAAATCGTTTCGCTTGCGCCCGAGGTGCTCTGAGACTCCATTCCCTTCCCAACCATTTTCATTTCATGAGCCGCATCAAGACCCACGTCAAAAAAGGCGACCAAGTTGAAATCATCGCAGGCAATCACAAAGGCAAGCGCGGGACCGTGCTGCTGGTGAGAGCCGACAAGGACCAGGTCGTCGTCGAAGGCGGCCGCACGATGATGAAGGCGACCAAGCCGACCGAAGCCGAGCCCAAGGGCGGACTGAAGTCGATGGACGCGCCGATCCATATTTCCAACGTAAAAAAAGTGGGCTGAAGCATCACGCTTCGAAAGAAGCGCCTGAACTTCCGCCCGCGCTTAAGCACCCGTCAAACGGCGCTGACCCGCAAAAAAAATGAGCACACCAGCACTCCACCAACATTATAAGGACAAGGTTATCCCGGCCCTCAAAAAGAAGCTCGGATACACCAACTCCCATCAGGTCCCGCGTCTCGAAAAGATCGTCGTGACTTCCTGCATGGGCAAATCGCCGGACCGCAAGGTCGCCGTCGATGACGCCGTCAACGAGATCCAGAAGATCACCGGACAACGCCCGTCCATCACTTTCTCGAAGAAGGCGGTCGCCAACTTCAAGTTGCGTGAAAATGAAGCCCTCGGTGCCCGCGTGACCCTGCGCGGATCCCGCATGTGGGATTTCCTGTATCGCTTCATCAACGTCACCGCGCCGAACATCCGCGACTTCCGCGGGATTTCGTCGAAGTCCTTCGATGGCCGCGGCAACTACGCCTGCGGAATCAGCGACCAATCGATCTTCCCTGAAATCGAAATCGACCAGATCAAGCGGACCATTGGCTTCGACCTGATCTTCGTCACCTCCGCTCCCAACGACGCGGAAGGCCGCGAGCTTCTCATGGAACTGGGCCTCCCTTTCCGCGACATGAAGAAGGCGAACGAAACCGCCGGCACCGCTGCCTAACCAATTACCAGACTCTAACAGAAATTTCGTTATGGCAGTTCTCTCCGATCCAATTTCCGATTTCCTCACGCGTTTCAAAAACGCCGCCCGCGCCGGCAACGAGGAATTCTCCGCACCTTATTCGAAGATCAAGGCGGACATCGCCCGCATTCTTCAGGAAGAAGGCTACCTCTGGAACTACGAGGTCGTCACCGGCGACCGCACCACGCTCAAGCTCAAGCCGAAGTTCATCGACGGCCGTTCGGTTCTCACCGACCTCAAGCGTGTTTCCACTCCCGGCCGCCGCAAATACATCGGCGCTGGTGAAGTTCCACGCGTCATGTCCGGCCTCGGCATCTCCATCCTTTCGACCTCGAAAGGCGTGATGTCCGGCGGCTCCGCCCGCAAGCAGAACATCGGCGGCGAATTGCTCGCCAACGTCTGGTAACCCCCAACTCGCAAAGGAACCAACACCATGTCACGAGTCGGACTCAAACCAATCTCGATTCCCGCTAAAGTCGCCGTCAAACTCGACGGCCGCGTTGTCACGGTCGAAGGACCGAAAGGCACACTCGGGTTTTCCCTGCCTGAAGGCATTTCGCTGACCACCGGCGACAACAGCGTTGTCGTTTCGCGTGCCACCGAGCTTCGCCAGCACAAGGCCCTTCACGGCACCGCCCGCAGCCTCGTCCAGAACATGATCCTCGGAGTCTCCCAAGGCTACGTGAAGGATCTTGAAATCCACGGCGTCGGTCTCCGCGCCGCGGTCAAGGGCAAGGACCTCGACCTTTCGCTGGGTCGTTCGCATCCGCTGCTTCATCCCATCCCCGCCGGACTCAACGTCACGGTCGTGGAAAACACCAAGATCAAGGTCGAAGGCATCGACAAGCAACTGGTCGGCCAGTTCGCCGCCGAAGTCCGCGGCTTCTATCCGCCCGAACCTTACAAGGGCAAAGGGGTTCGCTATGTCGGTGAACACGTCCGCCGCAAAGAAGGCAAGAGCGTCGGCAAATAATCCGCCGACCGCAACCCCATACCAATTACGGCACCATGAGCACCATCAATCGCAAGTCGATCCGCCGCCGCATTCACGACCGCATCCGCCGCAAAGTCAGCGGTACCGCGGAGCGTCCGCGCCTGGCCATCCACTATTCGAACCAGCACATCTACGCACAGGTCATCGACGACGCGTCGGGCAAGACCCTTGCCTCCGCTTCGACCCTCGACAAGTCCTTCGAAAAGGCCTCGTCGAATGTCGACAGCGCCCGCAAGGTCGGCCAGTTGATCGCCGACCGCGCCAAGACCTCCAACATCGCCGCAGTCGTTTTCGACCGTGGCGGCCACTTGTATCACGGCAAAGTGAAAGCCCTCGCCGATGCCGCTCGTGAAGGCGGACTCCAATTCTAACGCCTCTACCGGACAACAACATGGTAACTATTCCTGATAACGAAACACCGGCAGCGGTCACACCGGCAGCGGTGGCAGCACCAGCCGAGCAGCCAACCTCCACCTACCAAGGCAATCGTGGCCAAGGCGGCGGCGGTTACGGCGGCGGCGGTGGTGGTGGCGGCGGATTCGGCGGTAATCGCGGTCGTGGCGGTCCACGCCGTGAAGAACGCGCGGCTCCGACCGATTCCGAAGGCAACGAGCTTTCCGAAAAGGTGGTCTTCATCAACCGATGCGCCAAGGTCGTCAAAGGCGGCCGTCGCTTCAGCTTCTCCGCACTCGTCGTCTCCGGCGACAAGAAGAACAAAGTCGGCCTCGGCTTCGGCAAGGCCAACGAAGTCGCTGATGCGATCAAGAAAGCCAGCGAGAGCGCCCGCAAGGTGCTCAAGCCGATGAGCATCGTCGATGGCACCATCCCTCACGAAATCTACGCCGAATACGGTGGCGGCAAGGTTCTCCTCAAGCCTGCCTCGCCGGGAACTGGCATCATCGCCGGCGGCGGTGTGCGCGCCGTCTGCGAAGCGGTCGGCATCCGCGACATCCTCGCGAAGTCGATGGGTTCCTCCAACCACGCCAACGTGGTGAAAGCCACCCTCAAGGCGCTGTCCCAACTCCGCACCCGCGACCAAGTCCTCAGCGGCCGTGGCAAAAAAAAGCGGGAAAAGACCATTTAAGTTAAAAGTTAGAAGTTATTAGTTATTGGTTATTAGGAATCCAATGCTCTTCACTTCTAACAAATAACGTCTAACAAATAACTCTTCACCACAATGGAACTTCACAATTTCACCCCGAACCCGGGATCGAAGCACAGCAACAAGCGTCTGGGTTGCGGCGAAAGCTCCGGCCACGGCAAGACGTCTTGCAAAGGCAACAAGGGACAAAAGGCCCGCTCCGGCAGCGGCACCCGCGTTGGCTTCGAAGGCGGACAAATGCCCCTTCACCGCCGTTTGCCAAAGCGCGGATTCAACAACTTCGATTTCCGCGACGTAGTTGGCATCGTCAATGTCCGCGACCTCGACATGTTCGAAGTCGGTGCAACCGTCGACGAAGCCGCCCTTCGTGAGAAAGGCCTCATCCACGGTCGCTGCGACAAGGTCAAGGTGCTCGGCAATGGCGAAATCACCAAGGCCCTCAAGCTGGTGGTGGGCAATGCCAGTGCTTCCGCCCGCGAAAAAATCGAAAAGGCAGGCGGCACGGTAAGCGAACCCGCTTGATCACCCCCGGCCCATACCGCCCGATTTCCCGCGAGGAAGCGCCTGTGCGCTTCCTCGTCGTGTTTGCCACCCACACCATTTTCCATTAATCCGCCATGATTTCAGCGTTTGCCAACAGTTGGAGAATCCCGGAACTCCGCGACCGTATTTTATTCACCCTCGCGCTCATCGTCATCATCCGTCTCGGTGTGCACATCACCCTGCCAGGTGTCGATGCCGGTGTCATCAAGGCATGGCTCGATCACTTGAAAACGGTGGATCCGAAAAGCCCGGCCGGTGGCATGAGCGCCCTGCTCACGGTGTTCTCCGGTGGTGGTCTCCAACAGGCCGGAATTTTCGCGCTGGGGATCATGCCTTACATCTCGGCATCGATCATGGTGCAGCTTATGACGGCCGTTGTGCCGAAGCTCTCGCGCCTCGCCCGTGAGGACGGCGGACGCCAGAAGATCACCCAATACACGCGCTATTTCACGATCGGCATCGCCTTCGTCCAGGGTTACTTCGTCGCGAAATCGCTGACTAATCCCGGCAAGATCCCCTACATGGCGGGTGTCGAAAAATACGGCACGCTCGTTCCCGACCAATCTCTGTGGTGGGTGACGATGACCGTCGTCACGATTGTTGCGGGCACGGTCTTGTTGATGTGGATCGGTGACCAGATCACCGAGAAGGGTATCGGCAACGGCACCTCCATCATCATCACGGTAAACATCATTTCGGCGCTGCCGGGTGCCTTGATCCAGGCGTGGAAATATTTCACCAACAGCGCCAACAAGTTCAGCGCCATGTGGATGGTCATGATGATCGTCCTGCTGCTCGTCGTCATTGCCGCAACCATTGCGATCACGCAGGCGCAGCGACGAATCGCGGTGCAATATGCCAAGCGCGTCGTCGGCCGCAAACAGTTCGGCGGCCAAACACAGTATCTGCCGCTCAAAGTGAATTACGCGGGCGTGATGCCGATCATTTTCGCGACGGCGATCCTGTCGTTGCCACCGCTGATGCTGCAGATGATTCCGGGAGTCGCGGGCAAGCCCTGGGCCACGAAGCTCTACGGGGAACTCTCGCGCGGCGGACTGTGGTTCTACATTCTCGGTGGCGTGGGCATCTTCCTGTTCTCGTATTTCTGGGTGGCGATGATGTTCCAGCCCTCGCAAATCGCGGAAGACCTCAAGCGCAACGGCGGTTACATTCCCGGTGTGCGTCCCGGCAAGCCGACTGCCGATTTCATGGACTACACCATGACCCGCCTCACTTTCGCGGGCGCGGTTTTCCTCGCGGCTTTGTTTGTGCTGCCCGTTCTAACAGGTCACGTGGTCGGGCTTCCGCCGAACTCGCTGATCCTGCAATTCTTCGGCGGCACCTCGCTCCTGATCATGGTGGGAGTTGTGCTCGATGTGATGCGGCAGGTGGAAACGCAGTTGCTGCAGAAGCACTACGACGGATTTCTCCGCAAGGGCAAACTCAAGGGCCGTTATGACCGGCTCAACCAGAACACGGGAGCCGCGCCACGCACGGTCATCGTTTATCTGCTTACCGTGGTTGCCGTGCTGATTGTCATCGGCATCACCGCTTACATCTACAACAACGGAGCTCATTGACCGCATCCGCGCCCAGTCCGCTGCATGTTGTTCTGCTGGGCCCGCCGGCATCCGGAAAGGGCACCCAAGGCAGACGGCTCGCGGAAAGCCTGGGGCTCGCGTATCTCAGCACCGGCGCCTTGCTGCGCGAGCAGGTTGAATCGGGCACCGCCTTGGGAAAACAGGCCGAGCCGATCCTCGCCCGTGGGGAATATTTGCCCGATGAGTTGATGTGCCCGATCATTTCGGAGTGGCTCGCCGGCCAAAGCGGTGGCTGGATGCTCGATGGATTTCCCCGCAGCCTGCCGCAGGCTGGGTTTCTAACAGCATGGCTGGCCGATCGCGACCGCAAGCTGGATGCCGCGATTCTGTTAGAGGTGCCCTTTGGCGAATTGTTGCAACGGATGCAAGACCGCGTCGAGTGTCCACAATGCCGTTGGTCCGGACAGCGCCGCGAATTGGCGGTGGGAGATCTGTGTCCCGCATGCGCGCATCCCACCGAACGCCGCGCCGATGACAGCGAAGCGAATTTCCGCAGCCGCCACGACGAGTTCACCGCCATGACCCTGCCTGTCGCCGACTACTATCGCCATGCGGGTATTCTCGTGACTTGTGATGCCACCGCCCCGCGTGATGAAGTGACGGCGCGCCTGCTGTCGTTGATCGCGGTGCCCAAGCCGTGATTCCTTCCTTCCTCCAGTATTGTTTCAAGATCGTGTCGCGCAGAACCCGCATCCCCATCAAGTCGCCACGCGAAGCCGGTCTCATGCGCGAGGCGGGAGCGATCGCGTCAACGATCCTGCAAGCCTTGGCCAAGGAAGTCGCCCCCGGCCGGACCACCGGTGAGATTGACCGCATGGCCGCGGAATTGATGCGCGAACATGATTGCAAAAGCGCGTTCCTCAACTACCGCGGCTTTCCCGGGCAGATCTGTATTTCCGTGAACGAAGAAGTCGTCCACGGCATCGGCGGACCGCGGAAAATCCTGCCGGGCGATATCGTAAAGATCGATGTCGGCATCGTGAAAAACGGATTCATCGGTGACAACGCCACCACCGTTCCCGCGGGGGATATTCCCGAGAACACCCGCCGCTTGCTCGCGGTGACCGAGCAATCGCTGTATGAAGCCATCGGCCGCGCGCGTGCCGGGCGCCGGCTGGCTGACTTGTGTGGATCGGTCGAAGAATACGTCAAGCCGCGCGGCTTCAGTATCGTCCGCGAGTTTGTCGGTCACGGCGTGGGCCGGCGTCTGCACGAAGAGCCGCAGGTGCCCAACTACCGCCCCAACGGCAAATCGCCCATCCTCATGCCCGGCATGACACTGGCCATTGAACCGATGGTGAATGCAGGCGTTCCATCTGTTAGAATTTTGGATGATGGCTGGACGGTCATCACCGACGACCGCAAACCGTCGGCCCATTTCGAACACACCGTCCTGGTCACCGACGGCGAACCCGAAATCCTAACCTGGCGGCCGCGCGAGGTGTTTGGGGAGGGGTGAGGAAACTACGGCCCTCCGTATCGCACCCCGTTGGGGCGCATGATCATTTGCGGATCGTTCCCAGCCCGATGGGCTGGGCTAAGGGATACCGGACCGTTGGCCCGGGAATGATTCGATATATTGATGGCTAACACCGTGGTTTCACAGGTGGGTTGGGGTTTCGCCTGTGGAATGGATGTCAGGCAGGTGGCCCGGATAGGATCCGGTCCGTTTCGTGGCATCTTCCGCGCCAACGGTGCATCATTCCTTAGCCCAGCCCATCGGGCTGGGAAACGATCATAAAAATATTGGCGGCCCAACGGGCCGCGATAAATTCGCAAGGCCATGCCACAATCCTTGTCCCGCATTCTCGTTCATCTGGTCTTCAGTACAAAAAACCGAGAACCCCTCCATGCCCACGCAATTATGGCGGAGTTGCATCGTTACATCGCTGGCACGCTCGATAACATTCAGTCCCCGTCACTGCATAGTCCGAGAGAGCGCACCTTTGCACCCTGACCAACCCCGCGATCGATCATTTCCTCGTCTTCCGGAACGCCGTCGCGATCGAACCGACCGCTAAAACGACGGCGCCGATGACGATCCATTTGTTGTAGGGCGACTCGGGGAGAGATTTGCCTTTGGATGCGGTCGTGCTGACAGCGGAGGTTTCTGTTAGATTGGCTGTGGCCCCGGATTCGGTGGGCTTTGATGCCTGCGCTTTGGGGGGCGCGGGCTTGAAGGGTTGCGGTTTGATGAGGTCGGCGGGAAATAGTTGCGGCTTGCCGGCTTCGGATCGCAGCGCGGTGACGGCTGCTGCGGACACAGGCGGCGCTTCATTTCCAAACGAACTGCGGACATAGGTGAGAACCGCGGCAATCTGCTCGTCGGTCTGATAGGCGAGGGCGGCCATGCCTGCGGGGAAGGTATACTCCTGGCCTTTGACGCGGATCGGTCCCTGCAAGCCGCGGAGCTGGATGCGGATGAGATTTTCCCCGGGACCGTTCACCCAATCCGAGCCCGCGAGCGGTGGACCGGCTGCGGTGCCTTCACCGGATTGGCCATGGCAGGCGCCGCAAATCATGAATTGTTGGCGGCCCAGTTTGAGCGTGGCTGGATCGACTTTGGCAGCGCCGCCGACTGCGGACGTTTTGAGAGTTGTTGGATCGAGCAGCGTTGGTTCGAGAGGTTGTTTGGGCGTCTCTCCGCCGCGGTCAAGGCTGGCAAGCCATGCAATCAGATCGCGGACTTCGCCAGGCTCTAACAGACCGGCCATGGGTGGCATCGGAGATACCGGGGGAGTGAACGATTCGATGTCAGAGCGACGGATGCGCGTGGCTTTGCCGGCGACGTCGAGATCGATGGAATCCGGATTTTCGGCGATGAGGTTGCCGGAGAGACTGGCGCCGTTTTTGAAATCGATGACCACCGTGCCGAAGCCGGGTGCGATGACGGCGCTCGGTTGGATCATGGATTCGAGAAAATAGCGGCGGTCCTTGTGACGGTTTGCGACGCCTGCGAGATTGGGAGCGGTTTCACCTCCCGCGGCATGACCTTCCTCGGCGCGGTGGCAACGCATGCACTCGCTGGCGGGGTTGGATCGGAACAAGGCGGCACCCGAGGCAGCGTCGCCGCCTTCGAGCGCGGGATTCCATTTGGCGAGCGGATCGGGATTTTCTGTTAGAAATTTGTCGAATGCCGCGACAGCAGCGGTTACGGAAGTTGCCCTGCGGCTGCGGGCGGTTGTTATCAGTTCAAGCGCTGATGGCGAAACACCCTTGGACGCGCGGAGTTCATCAAGCTTGCGAACGAAGAGGGCATCGACGGCCTCGCCGGGAAGGGCGGCGAGAATCTCCCAGGTCTTGCGGGCACGGGCAGCACTATTGGAAGCGAGTGCCTTTTCCAATTGCGGCAGCACAGTCGCGGGGGACGATTTTGCCATCGCTGCCAATGCGGCGATGGCAACATCATCGGACGCGTCGTCGGCAAGACCGACGAGCAAGCGATTGGCATTTTCCGGATCCCGCTGCAGTAAAATTCCAAGCGCATTGGTGCGGGCAGCAGACGGCAGAGTTGTGTTGCCGATCATCGCTTGAAGGTCTGCCGTGCCGAGGCCGGGCACTGTCAGTTGATAACGGTCAACCAACTGCAAAGCGCCTGTCAGGACGTATCCCTGCTGCTTCAGCAAGCCGGGGAGAGCTGCAGTGAGTGCGGGTTTGATCACCACCGCATCACGCTTGGGCAAGGGTCGCCAGTGCCCGGTCAACTGGTCGGCGGGAAATGGCTCGATCCATTCCAACATCAAGCGCAAGGCCTCGCGGCGGACGATCTCCGGTTGTTGGGAATCCGCCGCGACCTTGAGAACGCGCGCTGCATCTTCCGCGGTGCCGAGGCGGAACGAATTGTGGATCAAGCGTCGCATCATGAATGGCGTCCATGGGCGGGCCGCCGTGTTGTCTAGCAACCTTGCCACCGCCGGGCGCGACGCAACCATATCATTGTCGCAGATCGCGCGGATCGCTTCATCGGCGACCTTGGTATCGGCGTCGTGAATGAATACGGAAATGTCATCGCTCTTCAT
>JANMJQ010000256.1:0-6544 GCA_031371445.1 Akkermansiaceae bacterium | reverse complement strand
GCACGCTCAATACGCCCCGAGGTTTTAACCGACTTCATGAACACCGCCCGCGGTCACACGAAGCCACTTAAATTCGAACCCAACCTCTGTAGCACGCTGTTTGCCGCCACCGCATGACTCTAGAAAGAACCAAACTCCAGGTGCGGGCTATCGCCCGCATCCGCACCCGCCCCTTAGTTCTTGGTTCTACAAGGGAATCACTCCCCTGCCCGTGTCCAATAGGCCGGACGTTTTGCCCTTCTCGCGCCCGAGGGTGACGAGGGGGAACGCGTAGCGCTTACCCTTCACCCATTCGAGTTTGATCGAAGCCGGATCGGTAACGGTTTCGGGGACGCCTTGGAAGAGCACCACCGAGTCGATCCCGGCAGCTCCGGCGATCTCGATCATGTGACGAACCGAGACTTTCCCCTTGGCCAACCCAGTCACCTTGTCCACGAACTCCCGTTTGGTGGCAATGCCCGCCCGGTATTCGCCGACGAGGTACAACTCCCCGTCCAGAATCGCTTCGAGCAATTGTTTCTCGTTCGGATTCATGCTGCGGCACCTCCCAGTGTTCCGGTCGTTTCCGCGAGGAAGCGACGGAGTTCTTCGACCGCGTAAAGCGGGCGACGGGTGGCTCTGGATGGACGCAGCAGGCCCCGGAGGGACAGACGGTCAACCGTTATTGGACTCACCCCCAACGCATGCGCCGCTTCCTTGCGGGAGAGCGCGAGCTTTGGGCTATCTTGTTTTGCGTGTGCGTTATTGCTCATGGCGATTCCGACAGTATCGCCAGAAATCCCGAGTAATACCCCATTGCCTTACGCTCCCTGTGGGGTATTCAGCACTTAGCAAAAACCGACCAAAGAGAAAGTTGCTCACAGGAACCTTTGTCTCCGACGAGTTTAATTCCCATTCTCGACAAAGAACCCTGTGAACAACTTTCAAGAGATTACGCGGAAGGCAGCCTTGGGGGACACCCTGCGGAACGGTAGCGAAGGCCGATTCTTTTGCAGATGCTTTCGGTTCGTTTGATATCCCCGGCGCTCTGACCCAACAAGGCTCTTAGAATCTTGTGCACATCGTGGACCGAACGACACACGTCACGAATAATTGGAGAAAGAAGGACAATCCAAATGTAAGCAGAGGTTCGTGTGGTTTGGCCGACGCCATTGCAGTTGCTTGTTACAGATCCGCGCCTCAGTGCCTTTGTATAGCCTTCAAAAAATATTGCCTGATGGGTCACACTTTGTCGCGCAAACTCCCGAAAAGCATTGCTTAACACGAAGTCGAATCGAGTCTTCGCCTGCAAGAAGGGATTTTCCTCGTCTTCGATTGGTTCAATATCATCGGCACCCAATTTGATCAACACCTCATGAATGATCCGCAGCGAATCAACAAACTTCGCCCACACCTCCGGTCTGCACAAAGTGCGATAGTGTGAAACGAGGTGCCCCGTTAACCCGCCCGCAAACTTCGCCTTTGCGTTTGACGTAGCAAAACTCGCCCAATGCACACTTGGCGCGATGGGTTTTACAAACTCGATCAATGCTTTATGAAGCCACCCCCCTGATTCGATGTCGTCTTCGGAAACTATTTGCTCGGAGCCATAAAACCCGATGTAAAATCTTTCGAATCGATCAATAATTCTGTTAGTCCAATCTGGTTCTTTTGTCGTCATCATTAAGCTAGCTTTTCTGCCATTCGGTCGAGGTGTTCGTTGCGGAGGTGGGAATAGGTCTTGGCGATCAATACTCCGCCGTCCCGGTGTCCCTGCATGCTTGCAATCGCTTTGAAATCGATCCCCAGTTCAACTGCGCGGGTGATGAAGCAGCGACGCAAAGCACGTTGCGTGAATTGTGGGTAGCCAAGTCGGGTGCAGGCTCCCGCGAGTGCCTTCTTGATATTGGCGATGACGAAAACCTTTTCTCCCGCACCGTGAACCTTGCCACCGTGCATACGTTCGAGCAGCGGGCGAAGCTGCGGGTAAACCGGGACCATAAACCCGGTATCGGTTTTCTGGCGATAAATCCTCATTCGTCCTTTAGCCAGGTCGATATCGTCCCAAGTCAAACCCGACATTTCCGCGCCGCCGAGTCCGGCAAGGCCCATGAATTCGCAGAAGTCGCCCGAGTCCGCCGCATCCGCGTTGTATTTTTGGGAACGAATATCGGCAACGATGGCGTGAAATTGCTCCCAAGTAGGGGTGTCGCGAATCGGGGTTTCGCGCCGGCATTGCGTCACATCGGCAACGGGTGAATCGACGATAATTCGATCCTTCACGGCGGCAGCAAAGAAGCGGCGGATGAATTGAACAAACTCGTTGTAAGTCGAGGTTGCGTAACGCTCCCGCTGGAATTTTAGCCAGCGCATAACATCGGACGATTTTACGTCCAAGAGTTTCTGGCCTGTTCCCCCCGGCCAATTCTCGTGCATTCGCTTCTCGATGACTTCAAACTTTTTGCGGGTTGAAAGGCTTTTGTGCTGCGAGGAGGCAAGGAAGGTCTTGAGGTAAGCGGCCACCGTCGTTTTGGAGGCGCTGTTGTCCAGCCTCTCCAAAGTCTTGCGAACCTCGTGCAATCGCCGCTTTGCCAGTTGGCGGTCCGAAGTCTTTAGGCTCCGGCGAATTTCCTTGCCGCTAATCCAAACGCGCGCGTAGAAATTTCCCGTTTCCGCGAATCGATAAAGGCATTCGCCGACTTTCTCAAATGCTGCTGGTTTCTTCCGGGGTGCGCTCACATGCACAACATACACCGTATAAAATCACCGTATAAAGGGAAAATCGAGGTGCCAAAATCCTTTCGTAACACATTGAAATACAGCGTGAAGGGGCATTAGCTCAGTTGGTAGAGCGTTTCGTTCGCAATGAAAAGGTCAGGAGTTCGAATCTCCTATGCTCCACGTGCGGTTTTCTTTGTTAGATCTCGGAAAGCCTTTGTTTGCAAGGCATGGCGACCGACCGCTCTGTTAGAGCGGGAGTTCGCTGCAGTTCGCCCAAGTTCTGGAAATCGGTGCGTTTTTGGCAACTATTTTGGACTGTCAAAGGATTGGTTTTCGCGCCCCATCGTAAGCTGGAGGAAGGCGTCCATTGGCTATCGTAATGGTTCGGTCAGGCGGCGGAGCAAGTCGGCGATCCAAGCCGGGGCATGGACGAGATCTTTGCGGATCGTAGAGTAATCGACATCGGTTATGCGGCGGCGGAGTATTGCGATGACCTGATCATCAACCTGATCCTGCCCGAGGTGGCGGAGTGCTTGGATAAGGGTGCCGCTGATCCTTCCCGCAGTGGCCATGTTTCGCGGGGTGGTGTGTTGAAGGATGATTTCCCGTTTGCCGATCCTGACCTTTCGGGCGGGGCCGTCGGTCAGGAAAACGATGCGGGACGGAACCTGCTCCGAGACTCCCAAGACATTGGCAGCATAGGCTCCGGAGGGTTGGATACGAATAGCGTCGCGGGCGACAAGGGCTCGTGCGATGGCGTCTGCAGAAGGGGCCACCGTGCCGAGGACGGCGTCGTTTACGGGGTAATCGTAGAGGCCGCGAGCGAGTTGGCGGATGGTGCCGGCAGCCTTGAGTCGGCGGAGACAGGAATCAATTGCCGCCGTGCGGCCCAGCGTCTGGAAATGCTTCGGAGTGAACACCCAACCCCTGCCGTGGCCATAAATCCGGCTACGAATTTGTGAATCAATGGATTGTATGGTTGAAGGCATTAGATCTCAGACGGATAAAATAGGTTCTTTTTACGTCAGATCAAGTGCCGAGAGAGGAAGAGATCCTTTGTGCCTGATGGTCAGCGTGCTGAAGTATGCAAGAAAGGCCAGTTTCTGGGTGTTTTTGCATTTGTCAGCACACGACCAATGAATCGGGGCGACACCATCCATGAACAAACATCCGTGTGATAGACCGGCCTCAGTTCATCTAAAGTTCGATTTGGAAGGCCACCGTCACATCCCGATTGAAGTCGGTCACATCCCGTGAGCTGTCCCTATCGCATTCGGCCTTGGTTTCAGAGTTGCGGGAGGAACGGTGTTTGGAGCGATCTCCCTAACAAAAACCCGCCAAGTAGAGTTACCGGGCGGGCTCCGAATGCACATCGGCAGCTCACTCTCCCAGGCGCAGGTTCACGCAGCGCGTGAGCTTCGACCTGCCTTCGGAGGGAGCAACGGACTTCCGGCAGGCATGGACAGCTTCAGCGATCTCTTCCTCGGATTTGTCCGGATGCGATTTCGTGATCGTCATCTTGAAGTATTGGTATTCCTGCGGCTCGCTGGAGGTAAACCAACCATCGGTAATTGCTTTGTTAGGATCGACGGCCATTTTGATCGATGAATGATGAAAACCATTCTGAAAATTTTCGCCAGATGTCAATGTTCCAGGTTGCGGATCAGGAACCGAACAGCGTGCGATAAAACACTTCGGCAATGAGACGGTTGCCGTTGCCCGTGGGATGGCTGCCGTCCGGGTTGTATAGGTGCGCGCCGCGGCCTGCCGCCACTTCCTTTTCCCAGGCATCGCCGACCGGCACGACCACCAAACCTCCGGCATCGCGGCTGGCGGCGTGGTAGCCGTCGCGCAGTCGGCGGTTCATGGTGAGGAAGCTGTCGCCGGGAACCTTGGGATCCCCATCGCGGCGACCCCATGATTGATAGAGGAT
This sequence comes from Akkermansiaceae bacterium, assembly GCA_031371445.1. GTDB lineage: Bacteria > Verrucomicrobiota > Verrucomicrobiia > Verrucomicrobiales > Akkermansiaceae > Luteolibacter. The sequence goes on along the minus strand of JANMJQ010000256.1, from coordinate 1,911 downwards.
GGGGATCGCGCCCGCGGTTCTTGCTTCGGCGACAAGCGTCCGCAAGGGCTTGGACATCGCCCTCTCGCGTTGCGGTTCGGGCAGGGAGGGAATCACGCTCAGTTCCTGGATCACGACGATGTCCCAATGCCCGTCACGAATCGCGGACAAGGTTGCGGGATTTTTCGCATGCTTCGCGAGGGACCAGCCGCTGAACGATTGTTGGTCGACGATGACCTTGTGGCCACGGGCGTTGGCAAGTTTTTCAAAAGCCCGCGGCGCACCGAAGCAATAGCTGTTGCCGATGAACAAGACGCGCAACGTGGACCGCGAATGGACACGGGCCGCCAGCGACACCCGGGGATGGGCCTCAACCGGCAATGGCATGTCGGACGCACAGCCGGCGATCGAAAGAAAAAACACAGGCAGCAGCAAACGAAGCAATTTCATGCGCGTGGATGGGCGGAGTCGTAGGCTACCTTGAGACGCTCCTTCGTGACATGCGTGTAGATCTGCGTGGTCGACAGCGAGGCATGGCCTAACAGCGCCTGGACGCTGCGCAAATCGGCGCCTGCGTCCAGCAGATGGGTGGCGAAACTGTGGCGCAGTTTGTGGGGGCTGATCGCGAAAGGAATACTACTACGTTTCAAGTACTTCTTCAGCAGTTGATCCACCGCCTGCTGGGTGATGCGCTTTTGGCGCGAGCTGAGAAACAAAGGCCCGGACGTAACCGCCGCCTCGCGCCGGTAGCGCTGGATCGCCTGGATCGCGGGACCGCCGATGGGGACAATGCGTTGCTTGCCTCCTTTGCCGAGGACACGAACCGATTCGCCGCCGAAATCGAAATGCTTCACGTCGAGTGCGATTAGTTCGGAAATGCGCAGGCCGGACGAGTAAAAGAGTTCGAGGATCGCCGCGTCGCGCAATGGCAGCCATGGCGGTGATTTGGGGGACGGTTCCGCTTTCAACGGCATTCCTAGTAGTTCGTCGATCTGGCTGACGGAAAGGACGACCGGCAACCCGCGTTCGGGCTTTGGCAACTGCACCTCGGCCACCGGACTGCGCGCCAGCCCGCGGCGAAGAACGAGAAATTTATAGAAGGATCGCAGCGCCGCGAAGCGCAGGCGGATGGTCGCGCGCTTGAGGCCTTGTTTCATCAACGCGAACAGATAGTCGCGGAAATCATCGCCCGTCGCCGCACGCCAGCCGCCGGTGGATTCGCCGCGCCATTTCTGATAGACCGCAAGTGCGTCGCGATAGTTCGCGATGGTCCGCGGCGAGGCGTTTTTTTCGGTCGCCATGAAATCGAAGAAGGCGATTTCGTCGGGATCGGTCACGGCCCGCAGTGTAGCCTTCCGTGTTGGATTTTCCAAGCCCACAGAATCGTTCACGGCAGCAGGTACCCGACACCAAGGAAAATACCAACCACAGATGAACAAGATGAACGCAGATGAAGAGGATTATTGCTCAATACGCTACCATTTGCCCTGCCTGACACATCTTGATCGGATTCTTTGTCATTTTTATCTGCGTCAATCCTGTTCATCTGTGGTTGGAATTCTTCTGAAACAGGAGTCGTTTGGGGTCGCTTTCCCTAGTGTCGCGACCCTGTTCACAGCGGCCGCAGGATTTGCCACAGCTTTGTGAAATGCGAGTCGCTGAAGCCCATCGCCTGCTTGAGGAAGTAATCCCGCTCGATCAGGTTCGGAATCGCCGCGGCTTGCTGGCGCGCCTGGCGGTCGATCAAGCCGCGCATGCTGGCATACCAAACGCCGACGGGGACCGGAAAATCGCTGCCATGGACGAAGCGGTCGCGGAGGTCGCAATCGAGGATGGCATGCAGCACGCCACTCCGCAACGGCGTGTTGAGCGCGCTGGTGTCGGCGTAGAGGTGGGGAAACTCCCGCATCATTTCTAACAGATCCTTGAAAT
>JANMJQ010000239.1:0-2948 GCA_031371445.1 Akkermansiaceae bacterium | reverse complement strand
GTTTCAATCCGCGCCCCCCGCGTAGGGGGCGACCCTAAGCGGTTTGGTAAGTTGTTCTCGTCAGCGGGGTTTCAATCCGCGCCCCCCGCGTAGGGGGCGACACAGGAAGTCCGGCGCGTCCGTTGGTCCAGTTGTGTTTCAATCCGCGCCCCCCGCGTAGGGGGCGACTTTTGGCTTCGAGTCGATCACGTAGATGATCGATGTGTTTCAATCCGCGCCCCCCGCGTAGGGGGCGACTGCGGGACTCTGCGATCCTTTCCGTTGTAGGAAAAGAACAGAGTGTTCCGCGAACCTGGATAATTTTGCGGGCGCAACGCTACAGGTATCGTCATTCGGAATGTCAAAGAACGGAAGCAGTAGGCCTAGCGGTTGGCGCGGACCTTGCGGGGATTTTGAGATCGCTTGGGGTTCGCGGAGCGACTGGTGGGCTGCTGATCAAGCGGTTGGAGACTGATCTTTCAAAGCTCAAACGACAAGCGTTCCTTCGACGTCATAGCCATCCTTGGCTCCGTGATGTTCAACTTTGTGATGCCAATTGCTGCCGAGATGGTAAAAACGAAGGCTATCGGTTTTCGGATCGATGATGTCTAGCAGCCGGGATTTAAGCGCAACGAGTTGGGCTGGATCGACCTTGCACTCGAAGACGGAGTTTTGCACCCGCTGTCCGAAATCGAGACAGGTTTTCGCGGTGCGCCGCAGGCGGGATTTGCCGGCGGGCGTTGTTGTGGAAACGTCGTAGGTGATGAGGACGTACATGGCGGCTATTTGGCTAGGAACGCGGGGTAGGCATCGAGGTCGCCGCGTAGATGGCGGGCGAGCAGACGGGCCTGGAGTTGGCAGAGGAGACCGACGGTGGTTTTCTCATCGAGGAACGGGTGATTGATTTCGTCCTGCTTGCGCTCTTGCCAAGCGGTTAGGACTTTTTTCCTGGAGTCGTCTTTGAGCAGAACCGCGCCGTTTTCCTTGAATTCGAAATCTTTGATGGTGATCTGCTGGCGGTTGAAAAGGGACAGCGCGGTGCGGTCGGCGAGAAATGCCCGGAACTCTTCCATCAGGTCAAGGGCTAGTGAAGGGCGGCCAGGGCGATCGCGGTGAAGGAAACCGCACTGGGGATCAAGGCCGCAGGATTCGAGAGCGCTGCGGCAATCGTGCATGAGCAAAGCATAGAGAAAGGAAAGTAGCGCGTTCACCGGATCGAGTGGAGGACGCCGTGATCTGCCGGAGATTTTGATTTCCGGATCATGATTTGTCAGAAGGTTGGGAAATGTGGCGAAGTAAGCGGCAGCGGAATCTCCCTCAATGCCGCGCAGGGTATCGAGCGACGTGGCAAGGGAAACAAGACTGATGCGGACTGCCAGGAAATCGGCGGCATTCGTGAGGGCGTATGCGCGCTCTGCGGATTTCTCACCGTGGTCGCGCGCAGCTCGCATAAGGATGTGGCGGGTGTTGGCGAGCTTCGCGGAAATCATGTTCACGGCGATGGCGAGCGATGCGGGCTCGTGATCGGCCCGGCGGTATTGTTCGCGGCGGAGGAGGATGTTGCCCGATGTGAAGCCGTTGGAAGCTGCTAGAAATTTTCCATGCGGGTTGTGAAACGATAGGGAGACATTCGCTTCGGCGCAGGCGGCCATCAACGCGGAGGAGCAGGAAATGTCCCAGCCGAAACAGGCGATGCCATCCAAGTTGTGGAGCGGTACACGCAGTTTGGTTTCCCCTTCATGGCGGATCTCGATGGCGGCTCCATCCTTGCGGAGGTAAGCGCCCTCCAAGGTGACGAAGAGGGTGTTGAGGTGGCGGCGCATGGCTTTTGAAGATTAGGAATTCTTAACCGCAGATGGACGCAGATGGACGCGGATGAAGAGGAGATATTTTTGAATTCAGCTAAGGGTTTTCAGATTCGAATCAAACCACGCCTGCGCTCCTCGCTTGAATCGCAGGGCTTTCGGTTGGCAAATCTCGATGAGTGAACACGCGTCGCAACGGCTTGCCAGATATTCCGCCGTCGGTGTTTCGCGCGAATCGATCATCGCATGAAGCGCCACGATGGTTTCCGCCACGAGTTGCCGGAGAGGTGCGTCGAACTCCACCAAGGTCCGTCGCCGGTTTTCTCCGTAAAACAGGCATCCGTTGGAAATCGTCACGCCGAGCATCTCCTCAAGGCACAGAGCCTGCGCACAGAGCTGCACCTCATCCGCATGATGCGATTTCGGCTTGCCGCGTTTGTATTCCACCGGCACGACGCGCCCTCCGGGATGAAACTCCACGATGTCGCAATGCCCAGAAATTCCTAACACGAACGAGCGCACCGTCAGGCTCCGCGTGATCCGCACGCCCGCCTTGCTCGCATCCGGCCCCTCATGGGCCTTGTGGTGCAGCACCTGTCCCTCGGCGGTGAATTTGTTCTCCGCCCACACCTGTTCCAGATGGATCAACGCGCACTGTCGCGGGCAATACAGCCAATGCTGCAGCGCCGAAATCGGCAGGAGTTGGTCTTCTGTGAACATGGTGGATTTGTCATTCATGCGTGAGGGATTTCACCGGACTCTTCCTGCACGATGCTCTCGATCTCCGCTGCCGTGAATTCCACCCCTTTCAGCCGGAAAACCGGTGTGTCGTGCGGCTTTCGTTTGGGATCGGCAGTCCACTCCAACATGCCGCTCAGCGGCTTCGCATGATCCCTCAGTGAAACGCACACCCGGCGGCTGAGGATCACACCCCAGCGCGACTCGAAGTTCCGTCGCTTTGTATCCAGTTCTTCCCGCCATTTCCGCCAACCGTCATCCGATCCCTTGGCATCGAAGTTGAACTGTCCCTGGTCGAAGTTCATGGCAATTACTTGGTCGATTATCTGCGCGGCTGTCGTTCAATCCTCTTCCTCCTCTAACTCCGGATACTGCTCTGGCGGCTCGCCGGTGGTGGACAGGAGCTTGGGGCGCTTGAAGGGTTTG
>JANMJQ010000021.1:0-5845 GCA_031371445.1 Akkermansiaceae bacterium | reverse complement strand
AGTTCCGTGGATTCGCGAAAGTCGGAAGGCCCGCTTCATCGCGCTCGGCATTGAGCGCGGCGAACGCGGTGTTGGGCATGTAGACCTCGCCGCGGATTTCTAACAGTTCGGGGGCGACAAATCGACCAGCAGAGGAATTGGCTTGGCTGGAAGAGCTGGGTCCTGATACCACGGATTCGGCTTCCTGTCGGAGCCGTTGCGAAACATCTGCTCCATCACTTCCTCCGAGGTCATGGAGAAGCTTGAGCGCCAGGCTTTGTCCCGCGCCTTGCGGAGACGATCTGCGAGCTGCTGTGCCTGGAGAATGCCGTCCATCGCCGACAATATGCGGGATGATTCCGTTCAACTCCAGCGGAATACTGCGGATGGTCCGGATATTGTGAGTGACATCATCACCAGTGGTGCCGTCGCCGCGGGTGGCGGCGTATTGGAGTTTTCCGTCGCGATATAAGAGTGAGACCGCGACGCCATCGATTTTGGGTTCGATGGTGACGGCGACATTTTCGCGCTTGAGGCCTTTTTGAAGGCGCTTGTAGAAATCGATGAGCTCTTGCTCTGTTACGATTTCCTGATCCGGTTTTTCTTTGCGAGCCTTGGCCAACGCTTCCTGGCTGAGTTCGAAGACATCGTCGATGCTGAGCATCCGCACGGCGTGTTTGATCTGGACGAAGCCTTCGATGGGTTCGCCGCCGACACGGAGGGTGGGTGAGTTGGGGTCGTGGAACTCCGGATGCGCGGCTTCAAGTTGTTCGAGCTCACGGAACAGCTTGTCGTATTCGGGGTCGGAGATCTCGGGTGCGGCCTTGCTGTAATAAAGCCGGTTGTGATGTTCGAGCAGCGTCCGGAGTTCACGGATACGCCCCTCGGGAGCGGGAGTGCTGGAAAATAGGTCCGGCTCGTCCACGTTCAAATGCTAGGGGATTTCGACAGCCTCGACCTTTTTCTCGGTGAATCTAACAACCAGTTGATACTGCTTTCCTTCGCGGGCGGTTCCTAACAAGGCCGAACAGCCATTTTCCAATTTCCAGAAATGCGATGGCAGAAACGAACCATCGGGGATGCTTTGCATGCTGGGCATGGGTCCCTCCGTCGAGGCCGTGCCATAGATCGAACTCATCAACTTGATCAACGCCGACCAACTCGGTCCGAAGTCGGATTCATAACTGTCAGCGGGAATCTTATCCGTCTGCAGGGTGAGCTCCTTGAGTTTGCCCGCGTCGGTCCAATCGAAGTAAAGTGAAGCGGTGACCTTGCCGATTTTCTTGCGCGTCCGGAAAATACCGTTGAGCCCCGAGCGGCCGATGAACGCTTCGTCCATCGTCATCTCGACGACCTTGCTTTCCTTCAGCTTCTTGAGCGCCGTCTCACGATTGTCGGCAAATGTCAGCGTGTCGAAAACCGCATTCGGATCGACCTCCGGATCCGCAGCGATGGCGATCGGATGATTGAGCTCGACCCATTTCTTGTCGTCCTCGTGCAGCTTGCCGAGGTCGATCGTGACCTCCTCGCCGGCCTTGTTGATCGTGATGGAATTCAACTCCCGTTTCACGAACTCGCCCTCGAAGCTTTTGGCACCATCCGCGCTTTTCCAAGTGCGGGCGTCCACGCCTGTTAGAAGCGCGGCGGAGAGAGCGAGAATTGAGGCGAGGCGGAAATGCATGACAAACGGGCGGCGGACGGAATATGCCATGTTAAGGAGGGTGGACGAGGAATTTTATCGGGTGGAGGCGGGAAGATTGCGATGCAATCCGGCGGCTTTCGGCGTTGCACAAATGGGACAGATTGACACCGCCAGGTGGGCATTTAACCTCGCGAATGAGATTTCGTTCCGGTCGGAAATTGGATTTTTGCCGCGGAATGGCCTGGGTTAAAGCTGGAGGAGTCCTGCTACTGGGACTGGCTCTTTCCCTCAAGGCGCATGCCTGCTTGAACGCGCCGGGAACCACTTTGGATGGAGACCATCGTGGAACCTTTTACCCTCAAATATATCATGTCCTGAATCGATCGCGCGAGGACACGCCGGAATCGAGGGCGAAGAATTTGAGGGAGGGGAAGCTCGCCGATGGAGCTTTGCCTGAGGAAATTAATGCGGTGGCGCAGGTTTTCCTCGGACAGTATGACGAAGCTATCGAAGTGATCCGGGTTATTTGGATCATCGGTTCATTATCCAAGTACCCGATAAATTCATTGAGTCGTCGAAATTCGAATTTGAAGGCCAGAGTTACTCTTGGAATCAGGTGGCAACCGGGCTGATCTATCAATTGAAGGAGCGGATGGTTTTTGTGAAACCGAAGGACGCTGTCGTCGCAAATCTATTGTTTTCACTGAGCGTCATTGAATCGCACACCGACGTGGTAGAAGAGGCGATTCCACTGACGAAAATGGCGGTTGAATACGGTTTTCGGGACAACGGATTAGTTGCCGATAAGATGGCACTTTATCAGCGAGCGAGGTTTCTCGGGAAACTTCGTTCTGCTGTTCCTTTTGTTCTCGTAGGTTTGGCGTTGGTGGCATTCGCCGTCTTTGCCTGCAAGAAGAAATGGCTTTTTCTCAGCCGCTCTGCCTACCGGAAGCACTTGGAGGAAAAAGCGAATGCGAAAGTTGCTGCGAGCGCTGCGTTTATGCGATGAGTAATCAATGCCCCTGAGGTCTCGCACGCGGTTCCCACTCACGTCGTGACCGCGAACGCACTGACAACACCACGGGAATTCCCGGAGCCGGATGGGCGGCGCGATAGCGATTCACGATGTAGGATTCGTAGCTGGCGGCCATCAGGCGCTTGTCGTTGACGAAGATCACGATGGTGGGCACGGGAATGACGCTGTATTTCTCCTCCGTTGCGGCGGTCGCATAATACATTTTCAGGCGGCGGCGCAGCTTGTTGTCGATCGGCGGAGGTGTGGCCTCGAAGGCACCTTGCAAGATGCGGTTGAGTTGGCCTGTGCCCGGAATGTTTTTCGAGCCCTTGCGGATTTTGAGTGCTTCCCTGAGAACGTGGTCCACCGAGCCGCCGGTCTTTGCCGAACAAGCGACGAAGGGTGCGTAATGCAGGAAAAATAATTCGCGGCGGACGTGCTCGGTCGCTTCTTCAAGCCGTGCGGTTCGGTTGGTTCCAGGATGAAACAAGTCGAACTTGTTCAGCACGATGAGGCAGGGCTTTTTCTCCTCCAAAATCAATTGGGCGATCTTGCGGTCCATGGCCGTGATGCCTGCCGCGAGGTCGACGACGAGGACGCAGAGATCGCAGCGGCGCACGGCCTTTTCGGTACGCATGGCGGAAAAGACCTCCACCGAGTTGTCGCGCTTGCCCCGAGGACGCAGGCCGGCGGTGTCGATGAGCGTGAATTTTTCACTCTCGAACGTGTAAGGCAAATCGACCGCATCACGGGTGGTGCCGGCGATTTCCGAAACGATGGTTCGCTCGTCTTTCAGGATCGCGTTCACCAGCGAGGACTTGCCGGCGTTCGGCTTGCCGACGATGGCGAGCTTGATGCCGACCGCTTCCGCAACATCGGCGTCCGCTTCCACTTCTTTAGCGAGTGGTGCAATGACGGCATCGATCTCGTCGCAAAGCGTTCCGAAATTTCTGCCATGTTCCGCCGAGACGAAAACGCTGTTGCCCAAGCCAAGCCGCGTGAAATCGGAATGAGCCGACTCGTGTTTCGGGTCGTCCACTTTGTTGATGACCAGCAGCACCGGCGGTTTCGCTTTCCGCAGTTTTTGCGCGAGGGCTTGATCCACCGGTGTGAGGCCGTCTTGGGCATCGACGACGAAGAGGATCAGATCGGCCGTTTGCATGGCGATGTCCGCTTCGACTTTGACCTGTTCGTCGAAGCCGTCATCGATCGAGCTGCCGATGCCGCCCGTGTCGATGAGGGTGCAGGCCGTTTGCGTGGCCTTCGACGGCGCGGCGATCCGGTCCCGCGTTACGCCGGGTTGGTCATGGACGATCGCGATCTTGCGACCGGCGAGGCGGTTGAAGAGGGCGGATTTTCCGACATTCGGACGTCCGACGATGGCGACAGTGGGCATCTGGTTGATAAAAACTAAAAGGCTGAGATTCTGAAAAGCTGAAATGGGAGACCCGAATCAATAATCCAGAAATGAGAGAAGAGAAGGAGGATGGTGTGGAAAGCAAAACCCCGCCTGGTGGGGCGGGGTTTGGTAATCGAAGGGGATGGCGGAGCGGACGGGGCTCGAACCCGCGACCTCCAACGTGACAGGCTGGCGCTCTAACCAACTGAGCTACCGCTCCATGCCCCGTTCGGGTGCGCGGAAGCTATGGAGGTGCCCCCGGGGGCGCAATCTCTTTTTTGAGTTTTTTCCCGAGCGATTTTTCTAGGAAAATGCTTCGACAAACGCGTTCAGCGAGGCCGCGTCTTCCACGGAATGGACCGTTGCATCCTTGTCGATTTTCGCGACCAGGCCTGCGATGACCTTGCCGGGGCCGAGTTCGAGGAAGTTGCGATGACCCATGGCAATCAGTTTTTGGATCGACTCGGTCCACCGCACTGAACCGGTGACCTGGCGCTCGAGCATCGAACGGATTTCGGCGGGATCGGACACGACGGATGCGCCGAAATTGCAAACCACTGGGATCGTAGGGGCCTGAATTGCAACACCCGCAAGATCGGCGGCGAGCTTGTCCTGCGCCGATTTCATCAAGCGCGAATGGTAGGCCCCGGCCACGTTGAGTTTGATCGCCCGGCGGATGCCGAAATCCTTTGCCTGGGCGACTGCGGAGTCGATGCCTGCCACCGTTCCCGAGAGGACGATCTGCCCCGGGGCGTTGAGATTGGCAACGTCCACTCCCGCAGCTTCGGCCAGCGCGCGGACCTGCGATTCGTCACCGCCGATTAAGGCCGCCATGGAGCCTTCGGTGGCATCGCAGGCTTCTTCCATGAATTCACCGCGGCGGGCGACGAGGCGGAGTCCGTCTTCAAACGAAAAACTTCCCGCAGCCGCGTGCGCGGTGAATTCGCCAAGCGACAAGCCCGCGGCGGCGACGGGTTTTAGATTTGGCAGTCGTTCTTTCACCAGAGCCAGCGCCATCAGTCCGTGCAAATAAAGGGCCGGTTGGCAGCGCGAGGTTTTGGTCAATTCCTCGTCGGGTCCTTCAAACATCACGTGGGAAATGGCAAACCCGAGCGTGGCATCCGCCTTGGCGGCCATTTCACGGGCGGTCCGGGACGATTCCGCCCAGTCCTTGCCCATGCCTGTTTTTTGTGCACCTTGTCCGGAAAAAAGCAGAACGATCTCACTCATGTTCGGCTAGATTACGTCCGACCCGCCGGGCGAGGGAAGAGGAAATGCAGCCGGGTTATCCACATCAAATTATGGCACGAACCGAAATAAAGTTGCTGGCGATCATTGCGATGATCGCTGCCTTGAGTTCGTGCGAGACCGTGCATTTCTACACACAGGCGCTCAACGGGCAGATCGAAATCCTGCGAGCCCGGCGTCCCAATAACGAGGTGACTGCAGATCCGAAGACGCCGCCTGCACTGCGCCGCAAGCTGGAGACGGTTGAAAAAATCCGGGCCTTCGCGAGTTCGGATCTCCATCTGCCCGGTGACAAGAGCTACGGAAAATATACCGACCTTCACCGCGAGCATGTGGTGTGGGTGCTCTATGCGGCTCCGGAATTTTCCATGAAACCGAAGACGTGGTTCTATCCCGCCATCGGTGAGCTGAACTATCGCGGCTATTTCAACGAAGGCGATGCGCGTGCGGAAGCGAAGCGCCTCAAAGGCCAAGGATACGATGTCTGCATCGGCGGTGTGGATGCCTATTCATCGCTGGGTGTGTTCCACGATCCCATCCTGAACACCTTCGTCAATTATCC